>CAZYDL010000330.1:0-3956 GCA_964646305.1 uncultured Desulfobacula sp.
TTAGTATGATAATTTTAATCTATTATAAATCTGCAAATATCAATAAAGAGTGTTTAAAATGAAACTTTCAACAAAAACCCGTTATGGGACAAGGATTCTGATTGATCTGGCATTAAAAATTAATCAGGGTACTGTTCAGGTCCGTAAAATTTCTTTGAGCCAGAATATACCAGTAAAATACCTTGAACAGATTTTACGTACTTTAAAACAGGCAGGTTTTGTCAAAAGTGTGAGAGGGCCTAAAGGAGGGCATATGCTGGCAAAAAAGCCAGATGAAATATCCCTTGGACAGATTGTTCGCCTGTTTGAAGGCCAGGCAGATCTTGTTGCATGCACAAGTTCCCCGGAAAAATGTGACATGGCAGCTGACTGTCTTGTGCGGGATGCATGGCAGGAAGCCACCTCAGTTTTATATAAAAACCTTGATAATATCAGTATTGCCAATTTGATTCATTGCAGTGACAATAGCAATCAAAAGACTGTATGTATGTCGGGATAGTCACAATCTAAGCCACAAAACAGAGGCTTTTCACCTTTAAGCTGCCTGCCTTTTTGATGGTCAAAAGAGTGAAAGTATTTGATTTTTATACTCACACAATCTATACTCTTTCAATATGAAATATTAATTGAAGTATAACAATTTTCCTGGGACAAACAGGCAGGAATTTAATACTTCTAAGTAACTTATTATAAGAAGAATCCATATGAGTAAAAAAAAAATAATGATTGTTGATGATGAACCAGATATCCTGGAATACCTTATGGCTGCTCTTGAAGACAGCGGTTATATCACATGCACTGTGGAGGACATTAATGATATCCTCTCTTCCATAAACCTGGAAAAACCTGATTTATTAATACTTGATATTATGATGCCTGACCGGTCAGGCATATCAATATACAAAGAGATCCAGCTATCTTCTGAATATAAAACAATTCCCATAATTCTTATAAGCGGGATGTCTTCAAAAGATGATTTCATAGCACAGTTATTTAATAATGCACAAGATACAGAAAAATTTGCTTCACCTGATTTATTTATTGAAAAACCATTGCAGCTTGATCAATTACAAGAGCAGATATCCAGATTATTAAAATAGGGAGGGTTATGGTGTCAAATTCAGAACTTAATTTTTATAAAAAAGAGTATCAACGGCTTTTTGATCAGGTCCCCTGCTGTATTCTCGTTATAGATAAAAATTTTAAGATCGTCAGAACCAATAAACAATTTAAAGATATGTTTGAACCTGTGATTGGCAAATATTGTTATAAATCTTTAAAGGGGCGGGACAGTCAATGTTCTGATTGCACTGCCAGAGCTTCCTTTGATGATGGAAAAATGCATACAGGACATCATGTATGGAAAACAACAAAAGGTAAAGAAATATATTTCCAAATCACTACGGTTCCACTTGAATCAGAAAATGGTATTCCAGAGTTTGTAATGGAAATGGCCGTTGATATAACAAAGACCCGTAAGCTTGAGGAAGAAAAACTTGAAGCAGAGCGTCTTGCTGCAGTAGGGCAAACCGTTGCAGGCCTGGCCCATGGCGTAAAAAACCTTATTACAAGCCTTGAAGGCGGCATGTACATGCTCAATTCCGGCATGAAGAAGAGTAATATTGACAGAATTGCCAAGGGTATGGATATACTGGACAGAAACGTAATCCGTGTTGCAACATTTGTAAAAGAATTTTTAAATTTTTCCAAGGGAAGATCAATCAGTGTAAGTAAATGTGACCCTGGACAAATTGTCAAAGAAGTTGTTCTTGCCTACGAGACTCAAGCAGCACAACTTGATATCAGTCTTGAAAATAAAACCAAATCCAAAATACAATTGGCACCAATGGATTATGAAAATATTTTAGAATGCCTGACCAACCTTGTGGGAAATGCCATTGATGCATGCAGGATGAGTGAAAACAAAGGTAAATGTTTTGTCCATGTAAAAGTTTACGAAGATGATGATGTTATTTCTTTTAAAGTAACTGACAATGGCTGCGGCATGGATTATGAAGTGAAAAATAAAGTCTTTACCAATTTTTTCACAACCAAGGGAAATGGCGGCACCGGGCTTGGGCTGCTGACAACAAAAAAAATAATCCAGGAACATGGCGGCACAATCAAGTTGAAGTCAGAACCTGGACAGGGATCAACATTTAAAATTTCATTGCCACGGAAAAGATTACCAAAATTAAAATGAGATTTGCTTAAATGGCCAGAAAAAAACATGTTATTTTATTTCTTGGAGAGAGTGGAAACAATCTCCAGATGATGGCTGAATGTTTTGCTCTTGAAATGAGTGATAAAAATACTTTGTGTGTCAGTGCCTGTATGGCCCCTCCTGAACTCAATCCTGTTGCATCCAGTGTTATGCAGGAAGCAGGCATGGTTCTTTCAAAAATTGCCTTGCGATCTTTAATTGATATTGAGCTTTTCATGTTTGACCTGATTATAACAATGGGCAGTTTTGACCATGACTGCCGACCTTCTTTACAGGGAATGCCTCCCCATATTCACTGGGACATACCAGATCCTCTTCCAGATGAGAGTCGTGATTCCAGGTATGAAAAACTTATTTGTGCCAGGGATACAATCAAGGAGAAGATTTATACGCTTTTTAATTCAGATCTTCTGCATGCACTGTTTATTGCAAGAAGGAATTTAGAACTTATTCTTGATAATCTTATGGATGGAGTGATGGCCCACACAACCAATAGAAGAATTTACTTTTTTAACAAGGCTGCAGAAAAAATCACTGGTTATGATCGTGCCGATATTCTTGGGAAGGACTGCCATGATGTCTTTCCTGGGAGATTTTGCGGCGGATTTTGTGATTTTTGCCAGGGGGTTCCTGAGAAAAAAGAAAAAATGAAATTAAAAAAAATTAATTTCATTAAAAAAAATGGTGTCCATTGTAACCTTAAGATGTCGATTATTTCCCTGGAAAATGAATTCCATAGAGAGATAGGCGCTCTTATATCATTTAAAGATGATACAGAGCTTGACCAGCTGAAAAGCAGATTAAAACATCGTCATACCCTTGGCAGCCTTGTTGGAAGGGATCCTAAAACCCTTGAACTTTTTAACCAGATTAAAGAAGTCAGCTCCTCCCAGGTTTCTGTATTAATTGAAGGAAAAAGCGGGACCGGCAAAGAACTTGTAGCCAATGCAATCCATGACATTGGTGCAAGAGCAGGCAAACCCTTTGTTGCCATCAATTGCGGTGCACTGCCCGAAGGCGTATTGGAAAGTGAATTATTCGGACATGTTAAAGGCGCTTTTTCTGGTGCTTCCAAGAATCGAAAAGGGCGTTTTGAATTGGCTGATAAAGGCACTATCTTTCTTGATGAAGTAGGAGAATTATCTGCTGCAATGCAGGTTAAACTGCTCAGGGTTTTACAGGAAAAAAGCTTTGAAAGGGTTGGAGGAGAAAAAACCATTCATGTTGATATCCGGGTAATAAGTGCGACAAATCAGAATCTCAGAAAAATGATGGAAGAAAAAAAATTCAGGAAAGACCTTTTTTATCGTCTCTGCGTTGTCCCGATCAATCTCTTTTCTTTAAAGGATAGACCCCTTGATATTCCAATGCTTGTGGAACATTTTCTTGAAATTATTGCATTGGAAATAAAAAGGCCTGTACTCTCAATATCCAATGAAGTCATGGACATCCTGGTAGGTTATGACTGGCCCGGCAATGTCAGAGAATTGCATAATATGATTGAGTATTCCTATGTGAAATGTCGTTCCGGCACCATTGATACCAACCATATTCCTCCTGAAATCACCAACTATAATTTTACAAAAAAACAAAAACCCGGTCCTGGTTTAAAAATCTCAAAAGAGAGATTTTTTTCCGCCCTCTCCACAGCAGAGGGAAACAAAAAAAAAGCTGCCCAAATTCTTGACATCAGCCGCGCCACTCTCTACAGATATCTTGACCATTATGGAAG
>CAZYDL010000331.1:0-3899 GCA_964646305.1 uncultured Desulfobacula sp.
GAAAGATATGGGGAAGGAAGTATTTATATAGTCCAAACAAAACCTTATAAACTTAGTAATATCTTAAGCGGTGAATTCTTCGTCCCTTTGAATATCGACAACCGTGAACTTGGTGACGTAGAAATATATACGGGATCATCAAATTGGGTACCAGCGAATGTGGATGGAAAAGAGGGGAAAAACACTGTTGAATTCAAAACTGAGGGATTACCCTTTCAGGTCTGGGATGGAAAGGCTTTCATTCGCTATAAACGTACTGGTGATCAATCCGGGGCGTATAAATATCAAATAGCTGAAAGCAGCAATAATGATTTAAAAGGTTAATGCGTTCTGTGGCTAACGATTACTTGAAGAATTTCAGGGATACGATATTTAATTCCAACAATAAAATGCTGACGTTGCAAACCGCAGATTTTGGTTGTTAACACATTCCTGATTCCACTTAACTTGTAGTAAAATAGAATATGAAGTCTTAAATTCTATTCAAGTTTCTAATATAAAAAATTGAAGCGAGCCCTGTGCACTACTGGGAATAATCCTCTATATTTAGATTGGCATAATACAGAGAATTTTGCTCGAACATTTTCGTTTTTTTAGGTGTTTTATTGTTTTTCTATATTTGTATACTGAATAAATAACCACATGGATAACAGTCAGGTCGCATCAAAGATAAAATTTATAGTCAGAGCTTATGAATCATGAACACTGATTTTGATCCCGGCTTACACATGAAATAATTATAACAATTTGATGTCAGCCGGGATCTTTTTTTGTTCAGGTATTCAACATCCGGGATATTTTCTTTATGGTGTCCTTATTGGCATTTTTGAGCATGTCCATCACAGCATCACGTTCATTGCCCAATTTTTGGCTTATATCATCCAGATCGGCTTTCACTTCCAGGATATTGCAGATAGCTTTGATCAAATTTGCCGGAGTTATCGGTTTTTCCATTATATAACGGGGTTTGAGATGTGTTGCAAATCCATCAAATTTGCTTATATCTTCCCGGCCGAATTCATCCTGGGCATGGGCTGTAATTACAATTACAGGAATATTTTTACATTTATCATCTTTTTTAAGTTTGCGTATAAGATTAATGCCAGAACGCCTGGGCATTACCATGTCAACAGTAACAAGATCAGGCATGTATTTAATAATTTTTTCCATTCCATCAACGCCGTCTTCTGCGGTTTTGACATTAAAACCTGCGTCTTTCATGCATGTCGCTAAAAATTCACGCACATCAGGTTCGTCATCAACAACAAGTATAGTTTTTTCCGATGCGTTTGCCATGTTTGCTCCCCTCTTGTTAATTTAAAATTAATAGTTAAAACTCTTCCCAGTTAATAAACCCTGGATTGACATCAACCATAGCATTTACGATTAATTCAACAATTCCACCATAGGTAATTTTCTCTTTATCCAGCATTTCATAATGCTCTATCATATCACGTATCTGTCCCTTGCAATTGGAGCAGGGCGCACAGACATATTTTTCAATTTCAGGTCCTCTTGAATCGGAAAAAGCATTGAGAATCTGGGAAATTTTCTTTCGTCCTGTTAATTTATTTCTCCAGTCACCAATATTATTTCTATGCATAATGGCAAACCCGCTTCCTCCTCCGCAGCAATAGTTATGGGGACCATTGGGAACCATTTCTCTAAACTGGGGGCACAGCGCCTTCATGATTTCCCGCTGGGGTTTTATAATACCCATGAGCCTTGTCACATTACATGGATCATGCAGGGTAACAGGAAAATTATTTCTAGAAGGATCAAATTTTATTTTTCCGGATTTCACAATATCTCTCAGGATTGGAAAACAGCTTTCTCTTGGTGTTTTTAATCCTTCTGGCAACACTCTGTCAGCAATAACAGTAAGGGCTTTATGGGCATGGCCGCATTCTGCCAGAACAATTTTTTTGACGCCAAGATTTTTTGCTGCCTGTGCATGTAAAATAGCTGTTCTTGCAAATTGTACATCATCATAAAAAACACCGTAATTAATGCTGTCATAGGCAGCTATTTCACTTGACAGAGTCCAGGATAAACCAGCAGCCTCAAAAATAATTGAAAATGCTGCAATATTATCTGGCCACGCCATTATCTCACCTGCATTATGGATAAGCAGAATATCTGCTCCCTGCACATCCCATGGAGTTTTAAATTCATATCCTGTCTCTTCGGAAAAATCTTCATCTATAAATTCAACATTATCCTTTGCCACCATTGCCGTCATTTGAGTTGAAGAACCTGTTCTAAGCTGATTTACAGACCCTTTTTCATGGAGCTCAGGAGGAGCAATGCCCATTTCCTGGCTGAATATTTTTCTTATTTCTCTGGCAACAAGGGCATTATCAGCTCCAATGGGGCATGTCTGTGCACAACGCCTGCATATATTACATCTATAGGAGAGCTCTCCAAGACGTGCAATAGTTTTCCAGTTAAGATCTATCTTGCCGTTTCGAAGATCTGATAAAGCCTCTTTTTTTACAAACTTTTTATAAATTCTTCTGAAAATTTCTGTCCTGTATGTTGGCCTGTACATCTCATTTTTGCCGCTTGCTTCATAAAGATGGCATGCATCTGAACAGGTATTACATTTTGCACAATTTTCCATGGTTGTTTCAAGCATGGAAAGAAATGTCCAGTTGTCTGTTCTGGAAAAACTTTTTTTCATGCCTGTGATAAATTTATCAACAAATTCCTGCTCTTCTTCTTTGGATTTTGGTTTAGGAATATTCAGCACACAGACATCATCGAGCTCACATGCATATTTATCTTTAAGATCCTGTGCTATATCATTTGGTTCTGTCTCTTCAATACCCCAGGGCAGAGGCATAAGATCTTCATTATCTACCTTGGATAAAATTGGTGTATGTTTACTTATATCATTAATTTCTAAAGTTTTGTTAGTCATTATATTACTCCTTTTCAGGTTCTGCTTCAGGGTTGAATGTGGCTACTTCTGCCCAGGTTTTTTTGTTATGCCCGGCAATATGAGGGGCAGACCATGTTATTGGATAGTTAAGAACAATATTAATTTTTGCATCTGTTTTTGGTGTATTAATATTGGGTTCATCACCCCACCTGATATCATGGTATAAAAAGTATTTCATGAAAAAATGTGACATGTGAGTAAAGGGAATATATGCAATTGTAGCAACCATTAAGACAATCTGTAGCAAGAACAATGGACTTGAAACAGCTGTTAATTTAAAACTTATCAGCCCTGCTACAAAGGTTTGTGCCATCATGAAATCCGGATCTACAAAGAGCCATGTAAGAACTGCAAGACTCATTGTAACAATGAAAAGCATAAGATTAAAATAGTGTTCAAAACATGAGTGAATTTTAAGGTTCTGATCAGTGATACGTTTGTATAAAAGACCCACAGCCCCGCATATAGTAAGAATAAAACCCAAAGGACCTGTGAATTTGGCAATGGCCATTATTGGTGCAGCCGGAATGTCAAGAATTTGAGCAAAACTTCCAATTACAATAAAAACCATAAACATGATTGTAAAATAGAGACCAAGGTGAAAAGGATAGGTGACAAACCACAATGGTCTGTTATATTCATGTACAGCCTTAAGCCCCAGAATTTCAGGAATCATTACTTTGAGTTCATTGATTCTTGAAACGTGTCTTGGTTTTTTCCACCAGTCAACATCTTCAAGATAACTTCCGCCATATTTAGCTCTTTCACCGCTTTCATGGCCAACAGGATACAGTTCCCAGCGAACATGGGGTGGGTTATTGATATATGATATAATTCTTTTTAATACAGCAGCACAGAAAATAATTATTCCAATATATGTGATTAGATAAACAAATAAAGACATTTAATTCTCCTTGAGTAATAG
Source organism: uncultured Desulfobacula sp. (assembly GCA_964646305.1). GTDB lineage: Bacteria > Desulfobacterota > Desulfobacteria > Desulfobacterales > Desulfobacteraceae > Desulfobacula. The sequence continues at coordinate 3,870 of CAZYDL010000331.1, forward strand.
TGTTTGAATCAGATTAACTGCAACGGGCAG
>CAZYDL010000332.1:0-3890 GCA_964646305.1 uncultured Desulfobacula sp.
CAATACTCTCGGTGGTCATATAACCTCTCCTACAAAATCACCTTTTTAAAAGCTGATAAAATAATAAATAAAATTCAACCAAATTAAGTATATGAACCGCTATCCCATGTCAAGTTCTTCTATTTTTATAAATAAAGAAATAAAATTCATTATCTTAGAATAAGCCCCTTTGGCAATTTTTCACCAAATTGAATATTTTTCTCTTTTAAGGCCATATCAGTTTTGTCTTCAATCATTTTAATAATAGTCTTTTTTGCTTTTTTCTCCTGCAGCCATTTAATTATTCTGGCGCTCTCTTCCGTGTCAATATCCCTTGTTCGATCTCCTGTTTTACGGGATATCTGTGCAATCATATTATCAACACGATCGCTCTGTGACCATGTTTTTTTCATGATCTGATTTATCCATTTTACAATTTCCAAGGGAGGCACAACTCTGTCAACAGATCCGTATAATAGTTCCCTTGCACCCAGGCGGGACATTGCCCAGAATAGAATATCCTGTTTTTTACGCGGCTTAAGTATGGAAAGAAGAGCTTTGGCAAGGACCATTTTATCCTTGATTAAAAGCCTTTCCATGTTCCCCATGGCCATCCATAACTCAATTTGTTCCTGTGGGGAGAGTTTTATATTATTATTTTTACTCTTAATGAGAAAAGAAGATACATCCTGAAAAAACTGACGCTGTTGACCTGCCTTTAACCCGGCAGCTATTCTTCTTAAAAAAATCCACCATTCAAGTCTGTTCTGCTGTGTTTTCCTAAAAATCAAACCTGATAGATATATTTTCCATAATTTTCTTATTCTCTCTTCATCAAAGCCATCTCCAAATCCCGGACGTATGCAGAACCCTGTTAAATTAAGCCACTTTGCCTCATGTTCAGGTGAAAGGCTGCGGGTTTTGCCAAGTTCAATAAGTTTGTCTGCAATACTGCGCAAAAATGACAGAGGCCAGTTTATTTTTTTTTGTTCAACTATCTTTTCAATTTGCTTAACAATACCCTTAAGAAGATCATTGCTGTTCAATTTGTCCATAAAAACCTGCTCAATCAAATCACAGCTCTTTTTAATCAAAATTTCGTCATAAATCCTGGCCTCATTGACTTCAAGATCTTTTTGCATGTCCCTGAGCTGAAATGATAATTTCCATTGATGATCAGAGGCCAGAGAATTGCAATACATGGACAAGATTCCCATTTCAGAATATTGTGCTGTAAGCGTCACAGGAATGATTTTTTTACTACCCTTTTTTCCAAATTTAATAATGGTTTGAATGGGAGGCATAAAAGTCAGAGAATCATCTATTTTAATAATTTCACCTGCTTTATCACCTGACCTGAAACTTGAAGAGTAGATATCAAAACTTACTGGCTCATTGGTTCTTACTTCATACTCCATCTCTTGAAGATCAATATTGGAACCTTCGTCCAGACCTCTTTCCACAAGGCAGACAGCCTTTGATATTTTTTCTTTTTTATCAATCACACCAATATAGTAACTTCGAGGGCTTCCACTTCCAACTTTTACACCCTGCCCCTGTTTTACAAGGCCATAATAGGATGCACCGATTCCAACAGCCAGCTCTGGTATATTATTTTCTAATATTTCAGGTAATTGTGATTGTTCTGACTTAAAATACTTCCCAATGACCTGTTGTATTCTTTTCTGAACAAGATCGGGTTTAAGTGTTCCACCATTAAATAAAATAAAATCAGGCAGAGGTTCTTTTAAAAGTGTTTTCTTGACCTCGTGCCTGTGGTTTTCCAGGAATTTTATGATGTGCTTTGTCACTGCAGACTCTTTTTCAAGTGGAAGTCCAAAATCTGTGATTTCTCTTCCAATATCAATATTGACATCGTCATGGGGTTCAACAAAGGGATAGAATTCATCAAGCAGTATTGTTTCGACATCTTCTTTTGTTAAATCTGCTGCAAGTGTTCCTGCAATCAAAGAACGACCTTCTCCTTTTATTGTTATCCTGACTGAAGATACGCCTTGATCAAATATTTTTTCTTTGGCTTCCCTGCACTGATAACACAGGGTTTTCCACTTATCTGAATTTAAATTTACCTTGAATTTCGGTGTGGTTTTAAAATGGGATTCAACTTTTTTCGCCAGGGCCAGATCAATATTATCGCCACCAAGGATTAAATGATCACCAACTGCAATCCGTTCAAACCTTGGACTGCCTTTAGACTCTTTAAGGCTGATCAAACTAAAATCTGTTGTTCCACCTCCAACATCACAAATTAAAATCAAATCATCAGGTTTAATTTTGTTCTGCCAGGTATTTTCATGGTTTATCAGCCAGGAATAGAAAGCTGCAAGCGGCTCCTCAAGAAGTGTGACATCAGAACCAAACCCGGCAGCTTTAACGGCGTCAATTGTTAATTGCCTTGCTTCTTCATTAAAGGAAGCCGGAACAGTAATAACTACAAATTGATTTTCAAGGAATTTGTCTTCATCTTTTACATCATGGTTCCAGGCATCTTTAATATGCTTTAAATAAAGTGAAGTAGCTGTTACAGGTGAAACTTTCTCAAAACCCTGGGAACCCCAGGGTAAAATTTTTGCTTTTCTGTCAGCCTTTTGATTACAAAGCCAGCTCTTTGCAGAAGAGACAAGTCGAGAAGGTATTTTGGAGCCATGATCCCGGGCAAAACTTCCTGCAAAAAGATCCTGATCTTTTTTCCAGGGATGCTTTAAAACTTTTGATGATATATCATAATCACCTGGAATATATAAAAAAGATGGTAAAATTGGAATTCTTGTGAATTCGCCATGGCCGGTCAGCTGGGGAACATTAAAAACCTTTATCAGGCTCTTTTTTTCAATATTTTTCCCTTTGGATGATTCATCAGCCTTTAATAGCGCAAGATCAACATATGATACAGCACAATTGGTTGTTCCAAGATCTATTCCAATAACATATGGTTTATCTATAAAATCCAAATTAACTCCCTATTGAATTTCAATTTCTGCCGGCATAATAATTGTTGAATCCTGAACATCAGATAATTTTGGAATCTCTCTTTTGCCGGCTTTCCAGCCACGATGTTTTACAATACCGTCAAAGGGTGGTTCTCCAGCAACATTTCCTATCAGCTTTATTGAATCAATATCAAAGCCTGCTTCAACCATTAATTTTTCACCCTCTTCATTATCCACAACAGGTTTTAAATTAATATATTTTTTTATTGTTTTTTTACAATCTTCTTGAACACTGCGCACTGCAGCACCAATCTGTTCATCATCATATAAACTTAAATCTTCATCAAAAAAGTCCAGAAGCCGTCCATCCCGCTGCAATATGGATAAACTATGCAGAAACAGACGTCTTTTTCTATCCTGCTCAATTTTTTGATCTACAAAATCTTTTTTAGATCTCTTTTTTAATTTGTCACCATGAACACTTCCCTGGCCTTTTAAATGTTCTTTTGCATTTAAATTTTTTAAAAGCATCCATAATATTAATCCCATCAACAGAAACAAAAATAAAACAATGGGCATTACCCAAGTATAAAAATGGTTAGATATTAATTCTAAACTTTCCATGGCATTTGATATATTTCGCATTAAAATATCATTTCCAGGAGTTCCATTGAATTTAATCTTTAGCCAATTTATTCCCTGATAAATCCCGGCATTCACACCTGCTGCCATAAGTATCATAAATATTATAATGATCCAAAAAGATTTTTTTGAATACTTTTGCAAATCTGCCAATTTTAATTCTCCATTACGTTCATTAACTGCCACGGGCAGATTTGGTCTCTATTGTCTATCGGCCCGCAACTTAAATTTCAAAATTAATCATATAGTCGCAATCACTTGCTTATAATCGAGTAGGAGGAGGGCTTGCGCCCTCCGTCCTCTCACACCACCGTACGT
>CAZYDL010000333.1:0-3872 GCA_964646305.1 uncultured Desulfobacula sp.
ATGGAATATACATGCTGTGATGGTGTTATGGTGGGGCGGGCAGTTATGAACAACCCTTTTCTTCTTTACCAGATTGATGAATTTCTTGAAACAGGATCATATGGAGCAATTTCAAGTCATGAAATATTCAGGTCAATGGAATCTCTGACCCGCATGTATGTGGATTATTTTGAAGAAGGACCTGCCTGTAAAATGTTGCGGGGCAGGCTTTCATGGTTTGTAAAGGCCATGCCGGGATGTTCTGTATTTAGAAAAAAACTGTCTTCCATTGATTCAAAAAAAGCTGTGCTGACACTCATAAAAGAATTCGAAAACAGCATACTTCCTGTTACAAAATGACAATTGTCCCCATCTTAGGGTCTGTATCAAAATAAGTATTACAATATTGCGCTGTCTTTTTTTTTATATTCAAGGCACAAAACAGGTGCATAATGGTGTTATGTAACTATTATTTTTGCACAGCTCCTTGGGCTTGTGAATCAATAAATTGGGCAAAAGGCAAGAAGCCTTATTTAATTTATTTTTTTCTCGTAAACAGCGGTTGCAATGGAACTCACCCCGCCCCTTGGTGTAAATTCACCTGTTATTTCCAATCTCAATGGTTTGAGAACTTCCACAAGGTCTTCAAGAATTTTATTGACCACATGCTCATAAAACATGCCCACATTTCGAAACTGCAATAAATAATATTTCAATGATTTAAGTTCTATAATTGTTTCATCCGGCCTGTAGTTTATTGTAATACAACCATTATCCGGCAGGCCTGTCATTGGACATACCGAGGTGTATTCAGGCTGCTTTATCGTGATATCAATGCTTCGTTTGGATTTATATGCATATGGTATGGGCTCAAGAATATCTGTTTTTACAATGTCAGGGTCTTCAATTTTAAAATTTGTTTTATAACTTTTATTTTCAATCATTTTTTATCCATCCTTATTTTTCAAATAGAGTTTTGAGGTCAAATAGTATTGAACTTTTTCAAATTACCATAAAGATAATCATGATTCAAATAATTAAACCGTCAAAAAATATAAAATTGAGTGTCAATAATTAAATCGTAAAAAGCAGAGCATGAAATTTTTTTCCCACTATTATGTAAATAAAGTGTTAAATTGTGTAAAAAATGTCATAAATAAATAGTTTTTTCCATTTTCATTTTGGCACTAACTTGTGTATAATCCTGAAAACAGGGCTTTTAAGATAAAAGTAATATTTTGGTATGGTTATTGCTTTTGTATGTCTTTAGTATGTAAAGTTAAAAAAACTTGACAAAAATATGAAAAAAACTATAATGGCTTAAGATTGCTTCCAAAAAGCTTTCTATTAAAGACATCTTTATTTTTAAAAAAATATATATTTTCGTCAAATTTGGCTGCCACATGTTTGGCAATATTGAATACTCCAGGAAGGAAATTAATTAAATGAACGATTTTTTACAAAACCTGCGTAATGGCCAGGCTGAGAAACAACGCCCCCAGAAAACTCGTAAAAGCCATGATAATTCTTATCATTATAGTAACCCAAGATTTCACTCCTATGGAGGAGGGTATCAAAATCATAGAACTCAGCCCAACATGAAAAGGCCTTCTGCCCAGCCCCAGGGTGGGAATCAGGTTTCAGGAGAAGATAATCTGGTTACCTCCATGCTGGCCGAAGCCATTGAAAACTTGAGCAGCCATATTGAAACTCTGGCAAATAAACAGGATTATTTGATTAAAGCCCAGGAAAAATCTGCCAGAATGCTGGAACGTCAGGTTAATGCTGTTGAAAGAATTTTAAATCATTTAAATATTGCTCCTTTAAAGGAAACTCCCCAAAAGGAAACTCCCCCTGTCAAAGAGACACCGGCAAAAGATATTTTTAAGAATCATTATGTAACTTCTCCAAAATCAAAACTAGTACCCAGTGATGTTCCCCAAAAAACATCTGAAAAGTCTATTGTTAAAGACGTAAAACCTGTTAAATCAGTAATTCGAAGAAGAAAAAAAATAGTTGAAAAAAAGAGTGCCAAAGCCATTGCATCCAATGGTGAACTTCTCGGTCGTGAAGCAGTCATGACGATCATACAGTCCATGAGAGCGGAGGGCTCAACATTTGATCAGGTTGCTGAGCGTTTGATTGAGCTTGGTCAGCCAACATTTTCCGGTCGTGGAGAGTGGCATGCCCAGACTATTCACAGGCTCTGTAACAAAAGATAATTAATATCTGGGAATAGCAGCAGGAAATTTTTTCCCTGTTGTTTATTTTTTTAAGCTGCTCATATACTCTTCCCACTCAATGGGCAGCAGCTGTTTTTTCTTTGTATTGCATTCCTTGCAGCATGGCACAAGATTGAATTTTACAGATCTGCCTCCCCTTGAAAGGGGAATAATATGATCCATGGTGAGATCACGGGGTATGAATTTTTTTTGACAATAGTTGCAGGTGCCTGTTGAACGTTTCCGCTTCCACCATTGGCTTGAGCGCAGTTTCCTTGCTTTATCCCTCTCTTTTTTGATAAATGCTTCATCTGAGAAAAACAGGTCATCCATGGATCTAATAACCAAATTCATCTAATATTTTTGCATTGTCACTCCAGTTTTTTGTGACTTTGACAAACAATTTTAATAGGACCTTCTGGCCCGTCATCTGCTCAATATCTTTTCTTGCTTTTGACCCTATTTGGGTAAGCATGGAACCTTTTTTACCTATGATGATACCTTTTTGAGAATTTCTGACCACATGGATGCTGGCATGGATTACAATGAGTTTTTTCTCAATGGCAAATGAATCTATGGTAACAGCACTTGAATAGGGGATTTCCATTCCAGTCATTCTAAAAACTTTTTCCCTTATTATCTCTTTGACCATGAATTTTTCAGATACATCTGTAAATGTCTCTTCAGGAAACAATCTATGACCTTTGGGCAGTAGATTTTCAACCTCATTAAGAAGGCTTTTGATTTGAATCGCTTTTTTGGCGGAAATCGGAATAATTGCCTTAAAATCATATAATTTTTGGAACTCATCAACAAGAGTGTATACCTGAGCTTTTTTTGCAAGATCTATCTTATTCAATGCAAGAATAACTTTTTTTTTGGTTTTATGTAATTGGGAAATGATTAATTTTTCTGCTGAAAAATTCCTGTTTGAAGCATCAACCATAAAAAGAATAATATCTACATCTTCAAGGGCCATCATGGCCTGGCCAACAATCCTTCTGTTTAACAGATTTTTACTTTTATGGATCCCAGGCGTATCAACAAAAATGATCTGTGATGACGGCCTGTTTATAATACCAATAATTCTGTCCCTTGTTGTCTGGGGCTTTTTTGAAGTAATGGATATTTTCTGGCCAAGAATCTGATTAAGCAGGGTTGATTTACCGGCATTTGGAGCACCTATAATGCCCACAAATCCTGCATGAAGATTTTCTTTGTTTTCTTGATTTTCCATATTCGTAATAATTTGTATCCTTAATTATATATTATTAATTTTTGATTATTCATACCACTCTGTTAAATTTTCAATCTCTTCAAGGATTGTGTCTCTGCCCTTTTTTGTTTTTGTGGAAAATAGAATAACACCGTTTTCCTCTCTTTGCAGTTTAGAACAAATGGACAGAAGACGTTTGTTTTGTTTTGTTTTTGATAATTTATCAGATTTAGTTAAAATTATGAGAAATGGCATTTTATTGGATTCAAGCCACTCTATTAAATCAAACTCTTCTTGTTTTGGATCTCTTCTTATATCTATTAATAAAATCAAGCCATAAAGGTTGTTACGTTCAGATAGATATTGTTCAACCATGGGCTGCCATTGAGCCCTGATTTTTTTTGAAACCTTGGCATAGCCATATCCTGGAAGATCAACAAAAGATAAAGTATCAT
>CAZYDL010000334.1:0-3806 GCA_964646305.1 uncultured Desulfobacula sp.
CTGAAGGTCAGAAACCAGGGTATTGTTTGGTGGATAACCAGATCCGCCACATGGCAGTTAGTCAAATATGCTTTTTAGTATTTATACACCATTTTTACACCCAGGGCCTGATATTCTGCTTTTACCTCCAGACAGCGGTATAATATTAATCTGTGTGGCAATTCTCTGTTTTAATGTTGAAACATGGGAGATAACGCCAATGAGTTTGCCTTTTTGATGCAGACCTGCAAGGGCTTCAAGGGAAGCTTCAAGGGCTTCTTCATCCAGGGTGCCAAAACCTTCATCAAGAAAGAGTGAATCCACACGGACGTTGCGGCTTGCCATATTTGAAAGACCAAGGGCCAGGGCCAGGCTGACAATAAAGCTTTCGCCGCCGGAAAGATTTTTAGTTGAACGAATTTCACCTGCCTGGAAATTATCCACAATATTCAGCTCCAGGGGCTGCTTTTTATCCCGCACAAGCAGGTATCGGTCTGACATTTTTTCAAGCTGCATGTTTGCATGGGAGACCATTAATTCAAAGGTAAGGCCCTGTGCAAAATTTCTAAATTTTTTTCCGTCCGCAGATCCGATCAAAGAGTGCAGACCACCCCATCTTGTACACTCTTTTTTTTGTGCAGTTATCAAATTTATTTTTTCTTTTAAGTTTTGTTTTGCATTTATATTCTCTGCAAGCTTTTGTTTGATAGCGCCGATTTCCTGGCCAAGGGTTTTGAGAAATTCGCTGGCTTGCTCCTGCTCTTTTTTCAAAATATCAAAAGACCGGTCAATAATTTTTTTATCCTGCTCCTGCCTGAGCCTTATTTCCCGATCTTTTTTCCGGGATACAAGATCAGCCTGTTTTGCTTCTAATTCTTTCAATTTTTGCTCCAGAGCGGCTCTTTTATCAAGGGAGAGCCCATGGAGGATAAATGTATTTTCATCATCAAAACCTGTTCTTTCCAGGCTGGTTTTAAATCTGGATTCAAGGACATCCAATTTAGATTTTCTTATTTGAATATTCTCTTTCAGGGCAGTGATACGAATTTTCATACCATTAAATAGAGATTGTGATTCTCCGCGATTTTTATTGTTTGCCTTTTCAGCTGTTTCATTTTTTAAAACCAGGCTTTCCAATCTGAACTCTTCTCTGTCTGGATCTTTTTTTCCATATCTTTTTTCCCGTTCAGTCTTAAGTTCAGCCAGCTCTGTTTGAAAATTTTTGATAAGGGTTTCTTTTTCTTTTACAGAGATATTTAAAGTGTGGATAACAGCATCCAAACTTTTTAAGGCAGAAGTATGACTGCCTATGTCTTTTTGGATTTGTCCCTTTTGCCGCTCTTTATCCTGCCAATTGTTCAGCCTTGCTTCAAGCTCCCTGGATATTGCTTCAATGTCACTATCCAGATTTTGTTTAATACCAAAGGGTTGAAGCGTGGTGGAAAGTTTATTTTTCAATCCATTGTGTTTTTGAAGGGCAGTATTTACCTGTTCTTTAAAACTATTTAAATTTGAGAGGGCTTTCTCTTTTTCATATAAAACAGAGGCAAGTTTTTTTTCAGCGTCTATTAAGGCAATCTCTGCTTTTCTCAGCCTTTCTCTGTTTTTATCCATATCCTTATTTAAGGCTTCAACTTTTTCAATCAAGCTGGATAATTTATTGATTTTTTCCTGGATGGGATCAATCTGTGGGATATTGTTCCTGGCAAAGGGATGATCCATAGAACCACACAAAGGGCAGGCTTTATTGTCTGTAAGTTTAGCACGTTCATCTTCCAGGCGTTCAATCTTGTTTAAATAAGCCATTTCACGCAAAAGAGAGTCATGTCTGGTTTGATATTCACGCAGCAGGCAGCCCTTTAAAACCTCTTTAACTCTATTTTTTACTTCCAATACTTTTGTTTGAATAGGATTCAATTTTTCTTTATGTCTGGAAGATAAAGCAGTCTGTTTTTCATGGAGTTCTCTGTTTTGGCCAAGCTGGTTTTTTAGTTTAGTTTCCCGGGCTTTTAATGTTTTGATTTCTGCAATTGAATTTTGAAAATTTTGAACCTGTTCTTTGATTCCGGTAAAAGTGGTGAAAAGCAGGCTGTCATTGGAACCTGAAGAGAGATATTTTTCAATTAATAGCAGGTTTTTGTCGGCAATTTTCAGGTTTGATTTGATCTTGCTTTGCTCGTCTATGTCCCTGGCAATCTCAGTTTGGGTCTTTTTGCTGTCATATCTGGCAGTCTCTAACAAAGAGTGTTTTTGTAAGACCATTAAATCAAGTTTTCTTATTGTTTGAATTATTTTTGTCTCTTTTTTAAAATTCTCCTTTGCAGTCTTTAAATTCTCCTGCGCTTTTTTAAGAGTTATCTCTTTTATTTTAAGATCTTTTTCAAGATTGGGAACTTTTGTTTTGGCCATTTCCAGGGATTTAATATCCTGGTTCTGCTCCTGCCTTTTTGATAATAAGCCTGTATACTCACTTTCCAGTCCAGCGGCTTTTAAGGCATTATTTAATTTTGCATGGTGTGGCTCAAACTTTTTAAACTCATCTGACAGGTCACATGTTTCCTCATCAATGGATAAAAGCTCCTGCTTAAGTTTATTGATCTCTTCCAACACGCGAATGGATTTTTCAAGGGTTTTATTTTTGGCGCTCTCTTTTTTTTCACTCTCCTGTTTTAAGGTCAATTGTCCATTGCATGCAGCTTCTTCTTCATCAGTTAAAACAGCTATTCCATCTGTCTGGGCCATGAGCAGATCAAGTTTTTTAGATTCAATGCTGTTACGTTCATGCACCTGTTTTGAAATTTCACTGTAAATACCTGTTCCGGTAATCTGTTCAAGAATTGGAGCTCTATTGTCGGGTGATGCTTCAAGAAATGCTGCAAATCCACCCTGTGCCAGCATCATGGAGCGGGTAAAGCGTTCAAAATCCATTCCTGTCTCTTTTTCAATCCTGACAGCCACATCACGTTTCTTTGATTCTAAAACTTTGCCGGTCTTGATATCAGATATCTCATGTTTTGAATCAATAAGATTGCCATCAGGTTTTTTACGGGCTTTATGCTGACCCCAGTGACATTGAAATACACCTTTTTGGGTTTCAAATATTACCTGGGCAAAACACTCTCCGGTCTGGCGGGACATGATTTCATTGGAAGCTTTACCAATGGATTTCAGCCGGGGTGTCTTGCCGTAAAGTGCAAGACAGATGGCATCAAGTATGGTTGATTTGCCGGCTCCTGTGGGGCCTGTAATAACAAATATTCCGTCAAAGAGATATTCAGGTTGTGTAAAATCTATGCTCCACTCTCCATAGAGCGAATTAAGATTTTTAAATCTGAGCTCAAGAATTCTCATAAAGCATTTATATCTTTTTCATTTAACATGGTAATTATCTCTTCATAGGAGTGCATCAACATGGGACGCTCATCTTCCACTATTTCACAGGTATCAAGCAGGCGGTTAAAAACATCAATTTCATTTAGATCATCCAGGGTTTGTTCGTTTTTTGCTTTAAGAATTAAATCCTGGATAATTTGTTGGTTTTTGATTCTAAGAATCTGCATATCAGTATTGGCAACACTCTCTTCAAGAAGTTCTCTTAAATTCGCAGCAGTATTTTTACCTGAGTATTCTATTTCAAGCCAGGCGTTACTATTTTTGGATTTAAGTTCATCAATATTTTTAATAATATTCTCCATTGTACCTGTTATTCTCTCCAGGGGTTGAAAACATGGCACAGTGCACAGTTCAATATCCAAATCCTGATCATTTAAATCAAGGCTGTTAAAATCAACAATTACAACACTTTTTTCCTGGTTTGCTTCGCCAAA
>CAZYDL010000335.1:0-3770 GCA_964646305.1 uncultured Desulfobacula sp.
AGGGAGAAGCCATGAGTGAAAAATCAATTATTTCAGCTCAAAATCTATCAGTGGATTTTCAGATCAGCGGGGGCTTTCTAAGGCAAAAAAAATTTTTGCGGGCGGTGAACAATGTCAATCTTGAAATTCCAAAAGGCTCCTTTTTTGGATTGGTGGGTGAAAGCGGCTCAGGCAAGACGACAGTGGGTCGAGCTCTCCTCAAGGCAGTTCCGATTTCAGAGGGTAAGATACAATACTCTGATGATGATGTGGACTACTCTTTGAAGGATTTGGGAAAAGACGATTTGAGAGAATACCGCAAACGCGCCCAGCTTATTTTCCAGGACCCTTATGCTGCACTTAGTCCGCGCATGACAGTGCGGGACATTATTGCCGAGCCTCTAGAGGTGATGGGTCTTACAAAATCCCGTGAAGAAACAGATGAAAGAGTGCGTGAGATTGCAGCCAAATGTCGGCTCAATCTGGAACATTTAAGGCGTTTTCCCCACGCTTTTTCCGGTGGTCAACGGCAGCGAATTTCAATTGCCCGGGCATTGGTTTCCAATCCACGATTTGTGGTGGCTGATGAAAGTGTGGCAGCCCTGGATGTTTCTATTCAAGCCGACATTCTCAATTTATTAAAAGAGTTGCAAAAAGAACTTGAATTGACATATCTGTTTATCAGTCATGATTTATCGGTAGTAGCCCATATTTGTGATCATGTGGCTGTTATGTATTTGGGAGGGTTTGTTGAAACAGCGCCAACGCGGGAACTTTTCAATGCTCCGCGCCACCCTTATACCCAGGCATTATTATCAGCCATTCCTTCGCTTGATCCTGACCATCGCGGAACAGCGCAAAAACTCGAAGGCGAAATTCCTTCTCCACTCAATCCTCCGCCGGGTTGCAAATTCAATACACGCTGCCGATTTGCAATAGATATTTGCCGTAAGGACGAGCCGAACCTGGACCCCATAGGTCCTGCGCACCATGTGGCCTGTCATCGATGGAGGGAGTTGTGAATATTCTTCATGTTCCCAATGACTGGTTTGTGGTCTGTCATTTTAAAGACAGAATAAATTTTAAGGGAACGTTAGATTGTGCTTGATTTTTTTTTAAAAACACCCTATTAATTCCAAAAAAAAGATGTACTATACTATTAGGTATGCTGTGATAATTATTTGCAGTTAAAAATTGCACATTTTTGATCATCAAAACGAAGGAAAGATGAAATGAATGTTTTACATATATCTGATTTGCATTTTGGAACCCGCCATTGGGAAGGTGATGATGCAAAGTTGTTGGATAAAATCAACTCCTACAATGCCGATATAGTAATCAATACCGGTGACAGCACTTCAGATGGACTGGAAAGTGAATATCAGGATGCAGGACAGTTCTTAAAGAGTATTACATGTGAAAACGTTATTTCTATTATCGGCAATCATGATAAAAGGAATATGAGATCACATGAATATTTCAGGCAATACATATATAATCATGAGATCATTGAGCCTTCCAGACCGGAACTGACTATAAAGAAAGATCTTTTTCTAAGGCGGGACATCACCAAAATAAAAGATAATTTCACTGATCTTAATTATGTTAAAACATTGACCATTGATGATGTTACTGTGCTGATTATCTGTATAGATTCCAACCAGCTTTCCGTGGACGAAGGATTTGTTGAAGAGGAAGTTTTAAGGAAGATCTCCAAAAAGATCGGCCGGATGAAATATGATAAGTCCATGATATTGATTCACCACTCGATTTTGGCCACTGACGAGGGTCCACTTAAAAATTCACTGCTGTTAACCGATTTTGTCAGAGAACATAAAGTAGAACATGTTTTCTGCGGGCATACCCACCAGCTCGATTTAAGAAAATCCACAGATCTCTATTTTAACTATTCTTTTAACCAGTATATGTGTGGTACGCTCTCATCCTGCAACCATCGTGATGACGATAATATGTTTTTGTTTTATGAAAACTGGGGTACCCCTGAGATGCGGATTTATTTGATAAGAATTCTTTTTGACGGAGATTCTGTGAGCTTTAATGAAGAACTGGTTTTAGGAAACCCGGATACCAAGATACAAATCGTATAACACTTTTACAATTTGTTTTCTTTGCTGCAATGTCCATTCATATCTTTTACATAAATTGTATGTGATATAAGGACACTGAAGAGTCAAATATATTCAAGCCAGTTTCGAAGCTCCTGCTCTTTTATTCTAGGATCTACGACACTGTCATCAATATTTAATTGTGTTTTAAGCTTTTGAGAGTCAGGATTTTTATGGAGCTTATTCATTTTGTCTGTATATTCTAGCACCTGATCTGAATTTTCAAAAAAACCTTCTTCTACAAGAGCTTGCGCCCGTGCTTTTATAAGCCTTGCCATCTCAAACAAATTATATTCAGGGTGATACTGGGTGCCCCAGAAACTTGCCTTGCCTGAATGTACTTCAATTGCCTGAATTTTTGTATGCTCGTTGCCTGCAAGAATCTGGGTGTTTTCAGGAAGGTTCACCACCTCATCAAAATGCATGATAAACCCGTCAAAAACCTTTGGTTTTCCTTTAAGCAATTTTGATTTTTCACCTGCCTTTGTCACTATAATATCCTTTGCTATACCCCATTCACGACCTTTGGGATTTTTTGCCACTTTACCGCCGGCAGCAACCACTGCCATCTGTATTCCCCAGCAGCTTCCAAAAGAGTTAACACCAAGATTATATAATTTTTTTGCAAGCTTAATTTGTCTTTCCACACGCGGTACCAACTGATATATGGTAAGATCAGATCCTGTCCATACACATCCATTACAATGGATAAGCTCGTCATCTGTCGGCAGAGGCTGATCAGTATCAGCAATAAAATGAACATCTATTTTTGTATCTGGAATATGGCGTGAAAAAAAATCAATAAACAGATCATGGGGGTGTCCCACATTGGAAGCATCAAAAATTTTTCTGCTCTTTTCAGGATAGCAGTTAAAGATTATAATTTTATTTTTTTTCAAACTCATTTTTTTTTCTCTCTCTATCTATTTAACATATCTAAATTTTATCAATTAAAGCCCTGAGATCCTGGGGATAATCAGTTATAATTCCATTGATACCCAGGGCCATAAATTTTTGCATCTCTTCTATCTTATTTACAGTAAAAAGATTTATTTTTTTCCCTTTTTTTTGGGCAGTTTTAATCTGTCCTTCATCAATCAGGATACTTCTTGCATTATATGTTTCAAAGGAAAAATCACCCCAGTCAAGGGGATCTGTAAAAGAACGACCTATCAAAGCCTGAATTTCAATTTCAGGCTCCATATCATGAATATTTTGCAGCCATTCATGGTTAAATGATGAAATAATAACCTGATCTGTATTAATGTCTGTTTTTCTTATCATTGCAATCACTTTTTGAGGGATTGGAAAATCTTTAAATCTTTGGGGAAGTTTTTTAAGCTCCAGATTAACCTTCCATGGTTTTTCCTTGGTAAACAAAAGTGCCTCTTCAAGTGTTGGCACTTTTTCTGCCTTAAATGATAAAAGATCCTCTTTTGACAAGTTTCCCTTTTTAATCTCCCCAAAAGGATCAGTTTCAATATAACGGGAACCTGTATCCAATGTCCTTATTTGTGCAAGAGTATATTCAGTGAATATTAAATTATTATTAGAAGGGAAAATTTTTTTTACATTAGTTGTTCTTTCCAGGGAGTCATCATGGAAAAGTATCAGACATTCATCTTTTGTAACTGCCACATCGGTTTCCCATAAATCAGCACCAAT
>CAZYDL010000336.1:0-3767 GCA_964646305.1 uncultured Desulfobacula sp.
GAATAAAGTTTTGATTTGTATAGGTATTTTTGAGTTTTTTCACTGCGGACTATGTCTATGATTTTCCTCTTCCAACGCGGATTTAAAACCCCGGACTATTATTAATATGCCTGTGTTATCTGGCTATGAGCTATATACCACATATTGTGGTTGAAAGAGATTTTATTCATCACACAGATAATCAACTCTAATATAATATATCACATGGCAAAAATATAAGTTCAGAAAGATTCAGATGTGTTAATAAAAATTTGTAAGTTTCTGCTGCATTTTGCGACCTAACAATAAAAAGTCATTTTGTTTTTTTGTCTATAATCAAGGAGACCCCCTAAATGGGCGAACAAGTTAGCAAGCAAAAAACTGGTAGTGACAGCTTTTTAGTCTTTGTATTTGCTATTGGTATCATGATTTCACCAGATACACTTGCACTGGTGGGAAATTTTTTTGGAAAAACAGGGAATATTGGATTCTTTTTGATCATTTTCAGTGCAATCATCTATTTTACTTTACTCTCACAATACAAACAATTCTTCATCTTTTCATCTGATATTGATATATTGAAATCAAAGATGGGATACATACCTCTCTTAATACTTTTTTTTGTTAAAATTATAGTTGTTATTTTTCTGTCAACAGGGCTTCTTGTCTCTTCCGGGTTTGTATTCAATGAAGTATTTTTATACTGGTTTCCTAATTTTGGATTTGCATTTATTTTATTGGGATTGCTACTTGGCCTGCAATTTTTACCAGCTAAAGCGGTTCTCTATTCACAGGTCGCCTTTTGTGTCATTCCAATTTTAGGCCTTTTTATTTTAATCATTGCAGGACTCATTCAAGCAGATCAATTTGTTTATTTTAAATCGGGAGATATGGACTATTCGGCTAAAGGTTTTGGATTAAGTGCATATTTTCTACCCCTGCTGTTCTTTATCGGTTTTGAGATGGGCTTGCCTATTTGGAATAAATCAGATCAGAATGTTGTCAAAATAAACTATACATTATTTATGGCTGTAATATTCATGGGCATGATTTTTATCCTGTGGGGTTATGTTTTGCTTTTACATGTCCCTGTGGAAAAATTGATAGGCACCAGCATTCCCCATATGATTGCTGCAAAAAATATTTTGGGTGATCCCGGCAGATTTATTATGGGAACAATTGTTATTTCAGGGTCTTTAGCTGCTATTCATGCTCTTTTTACAAGTATCTCAAAATAGGTATCAATGCTTTTCAAAATAAATAAGTTACCTGGCAATATCAACATATCAAAAATTATAACTTTATTTTTGACATTAATTATTGCCGGTATGATGGCAGGAGGTATGGCTGGTGAAGATCAACTGGAGACCTTTATTCGGGCATCATTGATTCTTTGGCTGATATCATACGCAATGATATCAATTTCTCATATTATTATTGTAAGCAGGCCATCTCAAAAATATTTTACTGCTCTGTTATTAAAAAAAATTATAAGTGTAATATGTTTGTTGCTACTGGGTATAAGCATTCTTATATTAATTAGCATGGATGACCAATTCATTCTAATTTTAAAGTTCCTGGGTGTGACTTTTTTCATATGTTCCATTGCGGGTATTTTGCTTATGCTAAGAGACAATAAAATGAAAAAAAAATAGAATGATAGATTTATTGTTAAAACCAAAATAAAGGAGGAAAAGAATGAAACCATTAAGAAAAAAAACATTGTTGACCATATTGATATTCGCAGCTGTTTTTTCACTGCTGGCGTCAACAGGAATTGCTGCTAATGTTGATAGAATAACTAAAGAAGAACTAAAAAAAAACATGGGTGAAGATACAGTCTTGATTCTCGACGTACGCGCAGGTAGAGACTGGGGGTCATCTGAATTTAAAATCAAAGGTGCTCACCGTGCAGCTCCAGATGATTTCAAATCATGGTCAAATAAATATTCCAAAGATAAGACTCTGGTTTTATATTGTGCATGACCCAGCGAAGGGACAAGTGCCGGTCTGGCACGAGAATTATTGTCAAATGGCTACACTAAGGTCTATGCACTGAAAGGTGGCTGGAAGGAATGGTTCAGGGCAAAATTTCCTGTTGTAGATAAATAAGTTTTTTTACAATTTTTGGTCATAAAAACCAGGTTTGGCGCAATCGGTTTACTAAAGGTGTTGAAAAACCTTTTTGTAATCTCTATAATCTTTCTAACTTTTAGGATAAAAGTTAAGTGAGCACTTTGTTATAGCTCGCTCGACTGTCCCATAAAACACAGGAGGACACATTGGCAGATAAAAAAGCATTAATTAAGAATATACCATTTTCAGAAGCTGTAAATATTACAGAACTTGTAGATTATGAGGAAGGAAGAGTTGTTTCCAGGACACTTACCAGCAAATCAAACATTAATATAACGCTCTTTGCCTTTGACAGGCAAGAGGAGATAAGTGCCCATACATCGCCAGGAGATGCCATGATACAGATCCTTGACGGCGAGGCATTGATCACTATTGGCGGGGAGAAGATTACAGCGATCACAGGACAGGTTGTGGTGATGCCGGCAAATGTTGCCCACTCTGTTTACGCTTCCACCCGGTTGAAGATGATACTTACCGTGGTAAAACAACCTGCCGGGATTCAGGGGTTATAGTGCTGAAACAAGTAAAGAGGAAAATAAAGTTATCCTCCAGCAACAAGGGGCAGTAATTGAACCTTTGAGTTGTCGGCAATGTGGGTGGTTTCAAATTTCGGGCTTGAAATAAGCCTGCCGTTCAAACGGACAACAGAACAGAACTTTACATTATCAAGGGTTTTTAAAAGCTGTGCAATGGTCATGCCCTTTGACCACTGCACAGCTTTTTCGTCAACTTTTATCATTTTTTATATGAAACTTATTTTTGGTTTAAAGATAAGTTTGGTTGTGCGTTTTGACCAATCTTTTGTAAGTTCAGTAACCAAAACTGCCTGGAGCAGCTACTCAACACCACTTTTTTTCAAGACTTCCAGAACTTCAGGAAAATCAATGCCAAGACGTTTTACAGTTTTTACAGTGGGTATTCCATTATTTGTCCATCCACGGCGCTTATACACTGCGTCTTTGAGCAATTCATACTGTTCTTCTCTGTTTTTTCTTAATGCAGCTGTTTTTTCTTTTGTATCCATGTTGCTTATATCCATGGAGTATTTTCCCTTGAGTTGTTCATCATAAAGCTCTTGCCTTGATTCATATTCTTCTTGGGTTACCGGCCCCATTGCTCTATAGGGGATAGTATCATGTTCCCTTGTTCCATATCCCATTTTCAGATTAAAAACTCTCTGGAAGTTATACACAGCCTCACTCATGGCAATGAGACCATCAGCATCTGTTTTTTTGCCGGTAACAGCACTGAAAAAGTCTGCATACCATCCAATATGTTTAACAACTTTTGCAGGTTCTGCAGTATCTTTATTGTCTTCAGGGACAATATCATTCCAGGGCAGTTTGCAAAGACCGCAAAGGCCAAACCAGGTTCTGAACATGGGAAACCAGTGAAGGGCCTCGGCCTTGTCTTCAAAGCTTGGCATGAAATTATGAACCATATCAAGGAAGATAAGCCAGGCTTCATCATGCTGGGGGCCTTTCAGGGCAAGGCCGTAACCACCCTGCTGCGCCAAAGATTCCTTGGTAATGTATTCAGAAAATTCAAGTCCCTTGGATTCCATGCCAATATCCTGCATAAAGGCCATATCCGCCCCAAAATCCTTTGCAAAAGTTTCTTTCATTTTTCTTATACCCTTGCCCACAATGATA
>CAZYDL010000337.1:0-3766 GCA_964646305.1 uncultured Desulfobacula sp.
CATTTAAATATAATTAATGATATCCTGGATTATTCAAAAATAGAAGCGGGTAAAATTGAACTTGAAAATATTGATTTTAACTTAAGAGTAACAATTGATTCATTAAATGATATTGTTGCTATCAAAGCCCAGGAAAAGGGGCTTGAATATGTGACAATGATCCATCATGATGTCCCTTTGCTTCTTAAAGGGGATCCTGGACGACTGCGCCAGGTATTGATAAATCTTATTGGCAATGCCGTAAAATTTACTGAAAATGGTGAAATCAGTGTTAGTATTACCATGGAAAATGACACTCCTTCTAAAACCACTATCCGTTTTGGTGTTAAAGATACAGGTATTGGTATTCCTGAAAAAGCAATGAAAAATATTTTTGAATCTTTTGGCCAGGAAGATAGTTCAACCACACGCAAATATGGTGGTACAGGTCTTGGATTGACAATTTCAAAGAAACTCTCACAAATTATGGGAGGTGGGATAGAGGTTAAAAGCAAACCGGGTCAAGGCTCGGAATTCTGCTTCACTGCAATTTTTGAGAAACAGCCTGATATTGTACAAAAACCCTTTATTATACCCGGAGAAATTCAAGGCAGACACATATTGATTGTCGATGACAACAAAACAAACCAATATGTATTAAAAGAGCAGTTAAAGGCATGGGGGTGCAGGTATGATGCTGTATCAGGCGGTGAGCAGGCTTTAACAAAACTAACCAGGGCTGTAGCTGACAGTGACAGCTTTGATATTGCAATTATAGATATGCAAATGCCCAGGATGGATGGAGCATCTCTTGGAGAAAAAATCAAGCAGAATCCAGACCTGCAAAATCTAAAACTTGTCATGATGACATCAATGGGTGCAAGGGGTGATACAAAAAAATTTGAAAAGATTGGCTTTTCAGCCTATCTGAATAAACCGGTAAAACAGTCATGCCTTTATGAGTGCCTTGTCACTATTACAGGTGCAGGATATGCAGACAAGAAAGAAAATAATACAATTATCACCCAATACACACTTTCGGAAAACCAGAATTTAAAATTTAAAATCCTTCTAGCCGAGGATAATGTAATAAACCAGAAAGTTGCTCTTGCCACACTGAAAAGACTGGGATACAGCGCAGATATAGTCAACAACGGGAAAAAGGTTGTGCATGCCCTGGAAAAGACCCGGTACGATATTGTTCTCATGGATTGTCAGATGCCTCAAATGGATGGATATAAGGCAACAGGGCAGATTCGTAATCCAGAGTCCAAAGTACTTGATCATAATATTCCTATTATTGCATTGACTGCCAATGCCACAAAAGAAGACAGGGCAAAATGCCTTGATGCAGGCATGGATGACTATATGGCAAAACCCTTTAAACCGGATCAGCTTGCTGCCATGTTAAAAAAATGGCTGCCTGAACAAAAATTTAATGATTTAAAAATTCCTTCTTCTTTTAAAGAAGATCACTTGGAAAAAAAAATCCTTGACTGGCCGAGCTTTCTGGACAGAGTCATGGATGATGAAATCCTTGCAAAGGAAATCTTTATTGAATTTTTAAATGATATTCCCCAAAGAATAGAAAAAATATTTAAAGCATTGAAAAAAAGAGACTTTATAACTGCCAACCGGGAATCACATACTTTAAAGGGTTCCTGCGCAAATGTGGGAGCCGTTGCTTTACAGGAGATTGCATATCAGATTGAAATCTCTACAAAAAATGAAAATTATAAAGAAGCTGAGTCCCTTGTTCCAATGCTTGAAAAGCAATTTAACATATTAAGTAATTTCTGGCTTAATCAAAATTCCTGATTTAAGGAAAAGGAGTATTCCATGAAAATTTTAATAGCTGATGATGATTTAATATCCCGGCGTATTCTTGAAACTATTCTTTCCAAATGGGGATATGATGTAATTTCCCTTGATAATGGAAACGATGCTATTGAAAAATTGTTAGAATCAAAAACGCCAACACTGTGCCTGCTTGACTGGATAATGCCTGGAAAAGATGGAATAGAGGTGTGCAACATAATACGAAATCAGGATAATCCAACACCCCACTATATCATTCTTTTAACCGGCAAATCAGATAAGCATGACATTACACACGGACTTGATTCCGGTGCTGACGATTATATCATAAAACCCTATGATAGAAATGAACTAAAAGCACGCATCAATGTCGGAGCAAGAATTATCAAACTGCAAAATGCCATGGCTGAAAAAGAAAAATTTAAAGGAGTTCTTGAAATGTCCGGAGCAATCTGCCATGAACTCAATCAGCCTTTGATGGTTGTATCAGGGTATTCTGAAATCCTGTTAATGGATTTACCTGAAGACCATCCGCAATTTAAGATTATCAAAGAAATCAACCAGCAGTGTAACCGTATGGGATTAATTACAAAAAAATTAATGGCAATCACAAAATACAAAACAAAAACTTATCTTAATACCAATATTGTGGATATTAATGGAGCTTCACAGGAAAATAAAAGACATAAAACAGAAAGGGAAAATAATCATGGAAAATAATAAAATTTTAGTTGTTGATGATGATCCAACCATTATCAAATTGTATGAGATGACTTTTTTACGGGCAGGTTTTGAGGTTATTTCTGCCCAGAGCGCTGAAGAGGCATTGGAATTATTACAGGATGAAAAAATCCATGTCATGTTTCTGGATCTGAAACTACCTGGAATGGATGGTATTGAATTATGCGCCAGGATTAAAAAAGATATGCCCATGACTATTACCCATGCAGTAACAGGGTATGCATCTATTTTTGAACTTACAGACTGCAAAGAAGCTGGGTTTGATGATTATTTCAAAAAACCTGTTAAGATTAAAACATTGGTAAAGGCTGCTCAGGATGCATTTGAAAAAATAAACAGATGGAAAGCCGGATAAAAAGGAAAGCAAACATGGTAAAAGGCGATTCAAGTATTCAAACCAAATTTTTCTATAAGATGATTTATATAGTTCTTATTGCTGCATCGTTATGGTGTCTGATCTGGATTGGAACTGAATTTTTATCTTTTAAATCTGAATCAAATGCTTTACGCGTACAATATATCTTGTCACAGAAAGCAATGTTAAAAACCCAGGTTACCATTCTTGTGAATAATATCAGGGCTGCAAAAAAACAAATTGAACATACGCTGGAATCTAAACCTATGGATGATGTAACTCTACAAGCTCAGAAATCTGTCCTTGAACGTATTATCAGCAGGCGATTTGGTCCGGAAGGATATTTTTTTGGAAGCACTTTTAAAGGAGATCCTCTTTTTTCCAATGAGAAAATTACTGTAAAGGGCGATAATATCTGGAATATCACAGATCCAAATGGTGTAAAAATTATTCAGGAACAAAGCAAAATAGCCATTGAAAATCCTGAAGGGGGTTTTGTCCAATATTCATGGACTAAATTAAACTCAAACACTGCATCTCCAAAGATTTCCTATGTCAAAGGTATTCCTGAATGGGGGTGGACCATTGGAGCAGGTATATATCTTGATACAATTGAAAAAACTATTTTACAAAATAAAACAGCTTTATATAGTAGACTTAAGACAAAAATTATCCAGAGTCTGATAGCAATGGGATTATTATTGGGTTTAATCTATTTTTGGGCAAAGAACATTGGTCATCAAATGCAGCAGTCAATTGACACCTTTGTCTCTTCTTTAAAACAAAGAGATGCTGACTTAATTAAGATTAATCCAGAAGATATTCAATTAAAAGAGTTCCGGGAAATTGCTCTGGTCAGCAATCAGTGTTTTA
>CAZYDL010000338.1:0-3758 GCA_964646305.1 uncultured Desulfobacula sp.
AAAATTGTCTTCCGGTGAACTTATTCCAGAAGTTTTATTAGAGTCCGAAATGCAACCAATGGTCATAATACAGAATAAGTAAAATAACACCCAGATACTTTTCCCTATTTTTTTTTTGTGCTCATTTCGATTGGCCATAAATTTCATCCTTGTGTTACTATTGGCATTGTAAAACTCTCTGCACTGCTTTTAAGTATGTGTCAGCTATACGCAACTGGTTTTAACTCGCTGGCATGTCGCCAAAATCCCAATTAATGTACCCTTCAATTACATCAAGAGAAATAGGTACTTCAATAAAAGTATCGGCCATGTCATCCAGTGGCATGTAATAAAACACAGCGGTATCGTCTTTAAAATAAAAGTTGATCCCTTCAGCCTCAAAGGATTCTACAAGGCCTTGTTCAACGGCTTTTTTACCAATTAGCTTTCGAAGATCTGCATCGTTCACAACGAAGTTACCGTAATGGATTTCGTTTGATGACTTCCTTGTATCCAAGTTAATGGATTTAAGTATTGAGAACTCCTTGCTTCCAGAAAACAAACCTTTTCCTCTGAAAACAACACTGCACACATCCTTGTCCATCCGTGTTATTTCATACGTGATGGTTATATCTGAGTAGCTCTCATTTTGACCATATAGCTTAAGATTTTTTGCCAGGCTCTGATTCATATAGTCCTGCAATAACTCCCCACGGTAACCTTTCATCTCAGGGTATTGGATGGTAATATTTTTCTTCGAATCAGCAAATTCTTTGCTCACTAATTCATAACCAATAGTTTCCGTTTTTTCATTTGGTATAGGTGTAACCGTTTCTTGTTCCTGAGTACATGCAGCTATGCCGAGGGATAATAAAGCAATCAATAACAGCATTTTCTTTTTTATTATAGTCACCAAATGATTAATCCGTTACTGTAAAATTATCTATTTTAATCTGTAAATCCCTTCAATGCCATTGTTTCAGCATTGGTAAATTGTGCCATACCTGTTTTCATCTTTCTAAAATCTTTCTTAATTTTTCAAGGTAAATTTCCACTTGCAGAACATATCATCTGGGTGCGGATCTGGCGGAGCAAATTCACACTCCACTTTAATGTTGTCATCAATGACTTTTGCAAAACTTTCAAATTCTTTTTTGTGCATATGCTTGCAGACATATTCTTTTTGCCCTCGTTTGAGACGGGCTTCCTGAGCAGGACAAGAAGGCACAGTAATGATCACCTGATCCTTTGTCTCTTGAAAATCATACCCCACAAGAATACACCATGGGAAAAGTTTCAACGCTTTTACAAATCCCTTTAATCCATTTTCAGTAATATTAAATTTTTCTTTTAGATCTTTGGCTGCATATCCTGCAACTTTGTCCCAGACCTGTTCGTTGATCTCTTCTGCTGTAGATTGATCAAAATTCTCAGTGATTTTGATAAACCAGAATGCATCCATGACCCTGTAGTTCCAAAGAAGAAATTTTACATAGTCCTGGAGCTCTTTTTTATCCATTTTCTGGAAAATATCAAAATTCATGGCAGCCCCTTTCTTAGGTTATTTATAATATGCACAGTTTTAAAAATTCAAGATAATAGGTTTTTAATCTATTTGTAATTCCATATAAATATTCGCTGTTTTGTATATTGTGTCTTCAGGGATTGGCAAATGCCTGAACCCGAAGGACTCATACAATCGGATAGCTTGATTCAATTTTTTATTTGAAACAAGGAATAATTTTTTTAATCCCATTTTACGGGCTTTGTCGATAGAATCCATGATCAGCATACGGCCGACCCCTTTTTCCCGTGCATTGGGTGCAACAGTCAGTTTTGCAAGTTCAGCTGTATTATCTGTCCCGGCTATAATTGCACAAGTGCCGATAACAGCACTATCGGTTATGGCTATCATAATTTGACCGCCTTGTTCAAGGATATTCGCCCGGGGGTTGTCCAGGTATTTTAAATCAGCAGGTTCAAGGAGTTCGTATTTCTCAAGCCATTGGATATTTAATTGTTTGAATGCTGTGGCATGTATATTTTCAAAAGGCACTATTTTTATTATTTCATTTATTATATTCATTTTTTGTTTAAATAAAATTATGAGAGCTTAAAACTTATCTATCTCCCTGGATAAGGGCGTTATATTTTTTGGATGACAGGATATGGTAACTTCCTAAAGCAGTTGTGCAGATCTCACCCTTAATATTAAAAAGTTTTGCATGCATGTTTATTTTTGGCCCTTCTTTTGAAGTCACCTGGCATGTAATGCTTATTTTTTCTCCATTAATATATACAGGCTTTAAAAATTTGACATTAATATCAGATGTGACAGCCATTTTTTCAGTAAATGCATAGCTGGCCCATCCCATTATCTCATCAAGAAGACCCATCTGGATTGCTCCATGGAGTATATTACCCTGGCCGACAAAATGCCGGGCAGGCAGATATTCAGTATAGGCTTCTTGTTTTTCTTTATCCCAATAAAATTTAAGTTTCAAACCAAATTTATTATTGCTTCCACAAAAGAAACAATTGCCATGGGGAAAAGGATTTTTCATCTTTTTTTTCATTTTTTAATGATATCCATAAATTATTTTTATTGCATCATAAAATATTTTTGATCAAATATCCATAAGATCATTAAAATTAAGGTTGATCTGGCTTTTATTCTTTTGCACCTGCCATTTAAAGAGATTTTTCAGCCTCTTTTTTTTTAATTGATATAAAGAGAAATATTCCAAACAAAATAAGTTTTTTTGACAGACTTTATATGGTATGCTTGTTTATATTATTTTAAAAAAAGGATGGCTTATGAGTTTGAAAAAATCTTCCAGGCAGGCATTTTTACAGGCATTATACAACAGAGCAGAGGGCGATTTTGAAATGCAGATATCCATGTATGACCTGGGAGCAGACCTTGGGTTTGAAAAAGATGAAGCTGCTGTATTTGGCCAGGACCTGTTTATTGAAGGTTTGGCAGAGATGAAAACACTTTCCGGAGGAATGGGCATAACCCAAAAAGGACTTGATGCTCTGGGTATCAACATAACCCCTAAAAATCATGCCCATCATTTTAGGCTTGGAAGCTGTGCTGTGCTTGATGACCAGGGAAAAAAAGCAATTCACGAACTACTTAATAAGATCAGAGCAGGCCTTGACAGCAAAGCTTTGCCCTTTGACTTCATGGAAGAATTAGTTGTGGACCTGAAAACCATTGAAGTGCAAATGCTTTCACCAAACCCTAAAACCCGGATTATTAGAGAAGTTTTTTACTTTATAGATCAAAATTTGAAAGGTCTTGCCCCACAGGATCTTAAACTTGAACTCCAGATGATAATATCATAGGCAAAATTTGGAAAGAGAAGAATCAAATAAGCAGCCGCAAGTGAAAAATATCGGAATGGTTAATGGCAGGCAAGTTGCTGAAGCTTTAATTGTTCAGCCCAGGGGTTCTATCTTTGAGGCTTAATGTCAACCAAATTTCTCTTTTGTACTAGATTGTCTGAATCAACGAGAAAATTAATTCCGGGATAACGCAGCTTGAGTTTTTTTATATTATTGTTTTTGTCTCCCCTTAATTGTGATTCTGCTTTTGGATGGACATTTAGAATCAGATTCTCAGCTTTTAATAAATCTGGGTTTTTATCTATTTTTTGGCAGATCACATCATAAAAAATTTGAGAAAAAACAAGATGGCCAAAAGCAGGATGCCATGGGCCGGCAAGAACCATGGATTTGTCTTCCATCATATCTGATGCCTGAAGCCCCATACG
>CAZYDL010000339.1:0-3758 GCA_964646305.1 uncultured Desulfobacula sp.
TCTGTGCCGCCGTATTTGCTAAAAAGAATACGATCTCCAATTTTTACGTCCATGGGAAGAAGTTTTCCATCTTCACCCATGCGACCGTTACCGGTGGCAACAATTTTACCTTCTGCTGGTTTTTCTTTTGCTGTATCAGGGATAATAATTCCGCCTTTGGTTTTTTCATCCTCTGCAACACGTTCAACCAGAATTCTGTCACTAAGTGGTCTTAAACTCATGATCTTTGTTCTCCTTTAAACTTGGGTTTATTTATTTAATGGTTATTTATTTCAACTTCAGTCTTTAGACGCTGTTGTCTTTTTGGAAGTTGTTTTTGGTTCTTTGGGTTTAGAATTAGCTTTGTTACTTTCTTTGTTCTGATTCTTGGCTCCACCATAATCTGTTACATACCATCCTGATCCTTTAAGATGGAATGTACTTTGTGAAATAAGTTTTTTTAAATTTCCCTTACAATGGGAGCAGGTTGTAAGCGGTGCATCTGAAATCTTTTGAAATGCTTCTTTAATTTCACCACACTCTGTACATTGATATTCATAAACTGGCATTTTAACTTCTCCATCTTTCGTCCATCTTTTTATATGAAAGAATGAGCTGACGACTTCAATTCTTACATATTTTGCCGTGTGCGACAAACCAGATCCGCCACATGGTAATTCTTAAAATCAAAAACAAAATAATAAGTCTTTTACCCTTGTCAAGCAGGTTTGTTCTAATTTTTTAACCTATAATCCAGATTAACTAACAGGAATCCAATCTTTATAAAATTCAAATACTTGGTGCAACCTTAAAATCGGTACAGATTTTAAAATTTCATGGGTTAAAAAATGAACTCTTCTCTCTTCATCCAAAGTTACATCTGCTTCATTCCTGTTTTCATATCTCTGTTGAAATTTTAAGAACCTGACAATATGAATAAGTTCATGGGTCAGTATATACAGGAGAAATGGTTCCAAAGATAAATTTTCTATTCTTGCAACCGTTGACAAAATAGCATTGTCCTGGAGGCACACTTTATAAAAACTAAAGGAAGAAGAGCCCAATGAAGCATCCTTCTTGCGAGCCTCATATTTAATTACCTGGGCAAAGGGGCCATCAATATATTCATGACCAGCAAGATCCTTTGCAGTTTTTATATCATATCTGTTTTTCAGCCACTGGCTGGAAGACAATTTAAAATAATTATTAATCAGCTCTTCTGAGACTTTAACAGCTTCATCAACATTTAAGAGCTCCTGATTATTAAAGTGATATACTTTTTTCATAATACATACATAAAGAATTGGACATTTAATAAAGTATCATGTTATAGTATTTGTTTAATTATTTAAACTAATATTATTCTTCACAAGAGGAGGTGATTTTTTTGAGCAGTGTAATGAAAAAGAGAAGAAAAAAAATGAGAAAACATAAACACAGAAAACTCCTTGCCAAGACCCGCCATCAAAGAAAGAAAAAATAATTAAGGTGTGAGGTGTGGGATTACACACCTCACTACTCATATCTCACACTTTATTTAACTCCTTTAAAATACTTCATGAAATCGGAATTTGTTGAAAGAACCAGTGTGCTGTCTTTTGTCATGGTTGTTTTATAAACATCCATGACTTTTAAAAACTCATAGAAATCAGGGTCAACGCTATAGGCATCTGCATAAATCTGGGTTGCCTTTGCATCGGCCTTACCTTTAAGGGTCTGGGCTGTTTTATAAGCCTGGGATTTTATCACCTGGAGCTCTTTCTCTTTTTCACCCCGGATATTACTTGCTTCTCCTTTACCCTCAGCACGATATTTTTCAGCAATCTGATTTCTCTCTGCAATCATTCTATTGTAAACAGCCTGTCTTACATTCTCAATATAGTTTATCCTTTTAATTTTCACATCCACAAGCTCAATACCAAATGGTGATAATTTATTGCTTGCCTGTTTTACTATACGCTTTGTAATTTCATCACGACCCAGATTAATTTTATACTGGAGGCGTTTTCTGGTCTCAGCACCCACAGACTCAAAAGTATCCATGGAACGACTGGAATTTCTAACACTTTCCACCAGAGGATATGATGTTACAAGGTTTCTCATGGCTGGATCAATAATATCGTCAAGGCGTTCAAGTGCTGCAAATTCATTATTTACAGTCTGAAAATATTTAATTGGATCAACAATTTTCCATCTTGCAAAAGTATCAACCCAGATATAGGTTTTATCTTTAGTCGGCACCTGCCCTGGATCTCCATCCCAGGTTAAGAGGTTTTTAGGGAAAAAAGTTGCTTTTTGGATAAATGGAATTTTAAAATTCAAGCCCGGAGTAGTAATAGGTTCATCAACCACTTTTCCAAACTGGGTGATGACAACCTGCTCTGTTTCATCAACAATATATGCAGAACTAAACACCAATACAATGCAGGCTGCTGCTACAATCAACACTATGATTTTTATAATATTATTCATATTCTCACTCTTTTTTTTAATAATTTATTTTTGTTGATTTAGTATGGGATTTTCTTTTCCCATATTCAAAAAAGGCAGTATATTTTTTTGATCAGAATCAATAATATATTTTGCACCAAGGTTGGGAAAAATTTCCAGCATGGATTCAAGGTATATCCTTGTTTTTGTAACATCCTTGGCTTTTGCATACTCCTTGTAAACAGATGTAAAGTTAGCACTATCACCCTGGGCCCGGTTTACCCGGTCAATGGCATACCCTTCTGCATCTTTTATCAATCTTTTTGCTTCACCACGGGCAAGTGGCACAGCTTTATTATACTCTTCCCTTGCTTTATAAATCACCTGCTCTTTTTCCTGGATAGCCTGGTTTACCTCATTAAAGGAATTCTGGACAGGTTCAGGCACATTTGTTTTTTTCATTTCAATGGTAACAATATTAATACCTGATTGTGCCTGGTCCATCTCTTTTTGAAGCATCTCTTTTGCAGCCACAGCAATCTCTTCACGCTTTGAGATAACCTCATTAATACTTCTGTCCCCAACAACGGTTCTCATTGTTGCTTCTGACATATCCCTTAAAATAGCTCTTACATCCTTGACCATAAAGAGATAATCCTTAGGATTGGAAATCCTGTACTGCACAATCCAGGGAACTACTGCCACATTCAAATCTCCTGTGAGCATCAAAGCAGTTTCCTGGGATGAGCTCTCATTGGAAAATCTAAAATTGCTTGATCCTTTTACAGTTTGAAATCCAAATTCTTCTTTATAAACTCTTTTGACCTTTACCTTGGTTACTTTTTCAATACCCGATGGCAATTTAAACCCTAACCCTGGTTGTGCAATCCTGTTATATTGCCCAAAGCGCTGGATAACACCGACCTCATCTAACTCAATTGTAAAAAAAGTTGATGACCCAAAAAAGAAAACAAGAAGCACAATCACAATCAGAAAGGCTCCCGGCAGTTTAAAGCCTTTAAACTTGTTTAAAAGTTCATCCATCTGGGGTGGCATGGGCGGCATACCAGGCCCACCACCATCTTTCTTCTTTTCAAATTTTTGTTGATTTTCTCTAAGTTTTTCCCAATCCCAATTCATAAAATTTTATCCTGTAAGTTAAATTATTTTTAAATCATGCTGTGAAAGTAAAATATAACCATATTTATATTTATCAAGGCAAAAAGGCAATATTATTTTTCCCAGCAATGCAAATTTTTAAATAATTTGTCTTTAAAATTTAATAAACTTATAATAGATGTCGATTTTGATAAATTAAAGATGACTTGTCTTTACTTATTATGGTATGT
>CAZYDL010000340.1:0-3758 GCA_964646305.1 uncultured Desulfobacula sp.
GGTCATTAAAAAATAATCACCAAGCTTTACCTCATAAATATCAAGGTCCCCAAGTTGAATTAAACGGCGCCGTCGCAACATCAGGTCTCCGATGGGCGTTGGCTGAAAATCCAGTTCCTCGTACATCAAACTCATTTTTTCAGGCTAATCCCCTCTTTTTTCAATTCTAAAATTCCTTTTTTGTACAATCCCCCCACTGCTCTTTTAAACTCTTTTTTGCTCATGGAAAAAAATTTTTTAATATCTTCAGGAGAGCTTTTATCATAGCAGGGTATAAACCCTCCTGCCTTTTTTAAAATCATTACAATTTTTTGAGCAGATCCTTTTACAGATGCATATCCTGGTTTTTTCAAAGTCAGATCAATTTTCTTATCTTCACGAACCCGCATGATATAGCCGGTACAAGTCTCACCAATGGACAGATCCTGGTAGGTTTCATTGAGATACAACATACCATAATATCTGTTGTTGATTACAGCCATGATACCAATTTTGGTAATAGTATGGATAATAAGATCCACCTGCTGACCCACTTTAAGATCTTCTATATTTTGATCGCAATTCACAGATATTTGAGTTGTTCCGTACACCCGTTGTGTCCTTTGATCCAAACAGATCTTTGTCAGATATTTTTTCCCGGGCAGCATGGAGTCCTGCTGTGCATTTTTGGGTACCAGCAAATCTTTTTCAAGCCCCCACTCCATAAATGTTCCAAACGAAGTCACATCTTTTGCTTTTAGAAAAACAAAATCTCCAACAATACCGGCAGGTTTTAATGTAGTGGCCACCAGACGATCCTCGGAGTCGGTGTATACAAACACTTCAAGGGAATCACCAATATTGAAATCAATGGGAACATATTTGTTGGGAAGCAGGATCTTCTCCCCATGAGAACTTAAATACAAACCAAAATCAGATCTGCTTTCAATAGCCAGATGATTATACCTTCCAATTTTAAGCCCGCTTTGTTGTCCCTGGGATATCTGCTTACCCTGGGCAATGTTACGGGAATTTGTCCACGCATTTTTAATGTCTGACATTGATCTTACCTCTCTGTAAATTTATGCATACATCCTACCATACTTAAGAATATACCGCCACATGTCCATCACCTTATTTTAAACACCATTCTAATTTATCTGCCACCCAAAGGTATCTTGAAAATTCCAACCCGTTAAAATTCTGAACAGGAATAATTATCCGTGGTGAACAAAATAAAGGAGAGGTTATGAACCCTTGACTCGTTGTTTCCATCGCCTTATAGTGTAAAAAAATATCGATCACATAAATTGGCTATGTTCAAAATTAAAAAAGGATATCACTAAAAGATGTTTGATTTAATAAAAAAAATTATTGGCAATGGCAAAGTGCAGACCACAGACCAGGATATTCTTACCGCCCATTTGGCCTTGACCGTACTGCTGCTTGATGCAGCCCATGCAGATGGTGAATGCAGTGAAGAAGAAAAAGAGCATCTTGTGACAACACTTGTGAAAAACTTTGACATACCCAGACAAGAAATTGATACCCTGCTTGCTGACAGAGATAAAGAACGCAAAGAACATGTGGGTCTTTTTCGCTATACTCGTTTTATAAACGAAAATTTTTCTAAAAAACAAAAGATCGACATAATGGAATCTGTCTGGCGCATCATTTTGCTGGATGATCACCTTGAAGCGCATGAGGACCACTTTGCCCACAAACTTGCAAATCTTCTCAACCTCAGCCACAGCGAATTGATTGATGCCAAACTTCGGGCACGAAAGCAGCTTTCATAGATTTAATCTGACGAGCCGGTGATATCATCCCCTCCGCTGTTTTTGATGGACTCATGAGTCATCTCAACACAATCATTGCAGGGCCTATTATTTTTTTGATTGCCCATGGGGTATGATATTACAGGCATGGTTTTCTTCTTTAATATTTGAATAATTTCACGAACAAAAGCGCACTCACATTTAGCAGGACAAGGATCAAGTATGTTTTCGTACAAACAATACCCTGGACAATCGTCGGATCCTGTGACTTTTTCCTGAAATACAGGGCCATTATATAAGTCAGTAAAAATACCCGTCTTGAGGGAAAGTGTTCCATGGCAGGAATGATTAAATAGAAACAGACCAGCAGTCAGGTTTTGGAAATGTGCTTGATACCCAATTATTGAGATGTTGTTGTCATTAAGAAAGTCTTCTCTGCTCTTCCAAACAAAGCCACAGCAAGAACAAATTTTGAATTTATTGTTTTCGTTCATTTATTTTTAACATCACCTCATATATAGATTTGCAGTGATAAATAACAATGTTTAAAATATCTGTAAAGAAATATTTAAAATTATTACATACATAAAGCCAATGGTCTTGTTTGATTTTTATATTAACCAGAATCAAATTCTTAAAACACACATTCCACGATACTACAAGTAAGGTTGAATGGGACAGGCTGTTATTTCTATATATTAAGTGGAATAAAAAAGGCAGAACCATTTCTGGCCCTGCCCTTCAAAAGCTAATTCAAACTTTGTGTTCATTTTTTCTTCCTGCTTATTCCTGCAAGACCTAAGATACCACTACCTAAGAGAAGCAACGTGGTTGGTACGGGGACTGGCGGCCCGGTTTGAATCCTCTCAACAGACGAGGCGCTGGCATTTGCCATAGTCATAATCCAAAGTTCTGCATTTTGTGATGTTCTATCAGTAAAATCAAAGTCTAATGCTAACGATAACGTTCCAGTATCTTCCACAGAATTAGTTCCTATTTCATTAATGATATAATCGCTAAATGTTACTTGATCATTAAAATAAGTGTACTGATTACCATTCTGATTATCCCAATAACTAAGCCGCAATTGCATCCAAACTTGCCCACTCGAATAATCATCAATCAAACCATTATTCAAAAAATAAGAATAAAAAAAATCGGCATCAGCTGTAAAAGTTCCACTCCCTGATAAAGTTATTTTAATTGCTCGTTCAGCTTTGCTATTTGTAACACTATTTTGGGTTGTTCCATTTGCATAAGCACTTCCTGATGAATACATATCTTCAGCACTTAACGTTTGTTCCCATGAAACATTGCCAAAGGAATCCCCTAATGAGCCTGTTCTTGAACGTTCATTTTGCCATTCGTTATCATCCCAATAATTAAGACTATTTTGGTCATCAGGAGTCCCTCCCTGTGCTTGAGCCCAATAATTAATCTGATTCATCTCTGAATTTGAAACAACATTTAACCCTCCTGATCCAGCAAAACCAAATGTATCCCAGTAAATTTCTCCATAAAAATTACTAATAGCAGATGCGTTCGCAGATTTAGAATAGGAGGAGATAATTAACAACGGAGAAACAATTAGAAGTAAAAAAAAAGTGCATTTTTTCATTTTATAATCCTTTCATAGAGTTTATTTTAGAAATAACTCTTTCAAGATATATGCCAATCTATATATGGAGGCTGGAATAATCCAAAATGCTATAGGTTGTGTATGATCAATTTGCTCTATGGTAAAAATGTTATATAATGTGAAAAATAATACTTAAATGTTCATATTTTTTACATAAAAATTGAATCGGTGAACCTAAATTTTATTTTGAAGATTAGCATTTTTGTCCTACAATTTTCTATAGAGAGGTTATTATCAGTAGTGTCCGGTTAGGAACTTGCATAAGGCATAGGTTAAAAAAAATATAAAAATGTTCATTTTTTACTTGACAAAACGAAAAATAAAACTTTGCCGCTTTGTTATAAATTATTATTATAACAAGG
>CAZYDL010000341.1:0-3750 GCA_964646305.1 uncultured Desulfobacula sp.
ATTTTATAAAAGGTGTTTTTGATACAAAGCCTGACACAATGAAAATTCTTGTTACCGGCAGTGCCAGACTTGAAGCGTTTCAGGCAAGTGGTGATTCTCTGGCCGGAAGATTTTTCAAGCACCGGCTACTCCCGTTTTCACCGGCTGAGCTCTCCTTGCTCAATGAACCTGTAAATATAAAAAAATTAATTCGGCAGGGCGGCTTCCCAGAACCTTTTTTAGCAGACGATCCCATTGAATCAGACAGATGGAGGATGCAATATATAAATGGATTAATAAGGACTGATGTTCTTGACTTTGAACGGATTCATGATTTTAAAGCTATTGAACTTGTACTTGAATTGCTGCGATTAAGAGTCGGCTCACCTATTTCGTATAAATCCATTGCACAGGATGTAGGAATAGCCCCTAATACTGTTAAAAAATATATTCAGATATTTGAATCCTTATTCATTGTATTCAGAGTATCTCCATATTCAAAAAATATTGCACGCTCAATATTAAAAGAACCTAAAATTTATTTTTATGATGTTGGAATGGTTGAAGGTAATGATGGATTAAAATTTGAAAATCTTGTGGCAGTTTCATTATTAAAACATGTATATGCTGTAAATGATTATCTTGGAAAACCCTGCACCTTGAATTACCTGAGAACAAAGGACAAGGCTGAGGTAGATTTTTGTATTGCAAATAAACACTTTCCAGAGCTCATGATTGAAGCTAAGCTTTCAGATAAAAATCTGGGAAAATCTATAATTAATTTCAATAAACGTTACAATATTCCGGGTATTCAGCTTGTGCTTAATCTTCGGCAGGAGAGAAAAGAAAAGAATATTGAAATCAGAAAAGGAACCAATTATTTAAAATCTTTGATGCTATAATTTATCACTTTCCCCAATTCATTCAGATCCCACTCAAGTTCCATCTCTTCAAACATTGTTTTTGCTCTATCAAGGTATTGTTCGGCTGTGATGCCGTTCAATTTTTTATATTTACTTTCAGGGGACAACAGGCTTTTGCCAATCTCAAAATATGTGCGGGAAAGATCAGGTTTTGCTCCGAGTTTTTCACCAATTTTGATGGATTTTGTCCACCATTTCAGGGCAGTTGTCTGTTTGCCAATTAACCAGTACAACTCTCCAATCATTTTGAAACAATCAGGGAGGCACGGCATATAATTTTTGTAGGCCTTAAGAATCTCTTTACTGTATTGAAGAGCATCTTTTTTAAATAATTCCATTCCTTGTTTATCATTTAAAGCTTTTCTCTCTTTTAAAAGCTTAATTTTCAAATGAAATCTTGAATGATGATAAAGCCACAAAAACGTAGGATTGATTGCTTTAAGACGTTTTACAATGGATTTTGCCTGGTGAATAATTTTTTGGGCTTCCTCAAGATTATTCAGTACAATACTTGACTCTGCCTGCTTAGCAAGCCATCCACATTCATGATCTTCCCGACCTTGCAAGCGTGAAAGTTCAACACTTTTTGCAGCCATTTTAATTGCATTGCCCAATTCTCTTTTCATAAAGTAATAATGAGCTTTTTGCGAATAATCATGGAGTTTTGCCAGGCTATAATCGTACTCTTTGGTAATTTTTGGAAGCATTGAAGTCATTATTAGAGCATTATGGAAATCACCAATATGAACTGAGACAGATGCAGCCTGCCACAGATAGTTGGTTGCACTATCAAGTTTTCCTTCCTTGCAGGCTTTGTTTACAATTTTAATATCATTTTTTTTAATCTTGTCCCAATCTCCAGAATAAAAACAGATAATTGAATGGAAGAATCTATAATTGATCATATTTTCAATATTGTTTTGATCCATTTTTTCATAACATATCTGCAACAGTTTTAAAGGCAAGTTGTATGTCAATCTTTTTATTGCAATGACACTGGAAAAACCCATAATCACATTAGGAGCATCAGAAGATTTAGATAAATTCATTCTATAGGCCAAATTAAACATGTATATTGCTATTTTTGACGCTCTGTTAAAATCATCAATTGCCAGTGCAAAGCCTAACTTAAACAATATATTTAAAACCTGCTCATCTCTTTTAGAAGGGTCTTCTCCTTTAAACGACCTGTTCAAGCCTGTTTTGATTAAAAAGATATTTTTTAAAAAAATTGGCAATGTTTTTATCTTGTTTGGATGAGTAGGTATTCCCCAGTATTCAAACACTTTATCAAAGTGGGGGATGGCCTCGTTAAAACGTGATTTATTATAGAAAACCAATGCAATATTTTTTTCAAACATGGCTGCTTTTTCAGGATCTATTTTGTTTTTATGGGATTTCAGATATAATTTTAAACCTTCCTGGTAATATTTCAGGGCTTCTTCAGAAGCAGAAGCACGCATGGCTTCCTCACCTGCTTTTATAAGGTAGTGTTCTGCCTTTTCAGGGTTTTCGCCGAGGGTGTAGTTTTATGGCAAGCATGCCGTAAAACTCATGGATGCGGTCTTTAAAAATATCTTCAATGGAATCTGCAACCTGGAGATGGATCTGCTTTCTTTTTTCAAGGAGAATGGAGTTATAGGCAGCTTCCTGGGCAAGGGCATGTTTAAAAATATATTCAAGTTCGTTAAAGTGTTCTCTTTGTTTGATGAGCTGGATATCTTTTAGATACATGAGGCGCTGGTCAAGATCTTCAATGGTGGTTGCAATCCTGCTTATTATCCTGTGGTAAAAATGCCTTCCCACAACCGAGGCAATTTTTACAAGATGTCTTGTCTTATCTTCAAGCCTGTCAATCCTAGCTGTTAAAAGGTCATTAATTGTGCCGGGGATATGGATATCATCCATTTTTGATGTGATCTCAAATTGATCATCTTTAACCATGATTGCTCCCTGGTCAATTAAAGAGCGTACTACCTCTTCCATGAAAAACGGATTACCGCCTGTTCTGCTGATTATTTTCTCTTTATATTGAACTGGCATGCCCTTGATCATGAGCATATTGTTGATTAGTGATTCACTAAAATTTTTATCAAGGGGAGCAAGATTAATATTGTAAAAATGGCCAGAATAATTTTTATCAAGCGAATCTTTTATTTTGTCTCCCGTATTTTTAAAATTTGGACGAAATATATTGATAAACAATATCGGATGGGTTTGGGATACAGCAAATATGGATTCAAGAAGTGATATGGAGCTTGCATCTGCCCAGTGAAGATCTTCCATGGCAATTATCAGAGGTCTTGCTGAAGATATGTTGATTAACAGGTCTCTTAAACTTTTAAAAATCAGTTTTTCCAGGGCTTCGCCTTCAATACCTTTCACTCTTTCCAGGTGTTTGCCGGATAAAGTCATGCCCATTAAAAGGGCAATAAAGGGAAAGATTTCATCTGCCTCATCCCTGTTAACATCTCTTATGGAAGATTCTAATTTCCCCAATGCCATATTTTCAATGTCATCTTCTGTTATCCGGGCAAAGTTTTTCAAAAAGTCCGCTATAGGATGAAACGGTAAATTATTTCCAATGGATATGGATTTACCTTCAAGAAGAAATGCTTTTTTAATAATTTCAAGTTTCCTGAATTCTGCAAAAAGCCTTGATTTGCCAATACCTGCCTCACCAATAATATTGATGATAGAGCCCTGGCCATTGATGACTTTGGCAACCTGCAGTTCAAGTTTGTTCAGGTCTTTGTCCCTGCCCACCATTTTTGAGTATACCTGGCGCCCAAAAGCTTTATCATTTTTTTTAACACCTTTAACTTTAAATGTTTTAACAGATTCAACC
>CAZYDL010000342.1:0-3701 GCA_964646305.1 uncultured Desulfobacula sp.
AAACCATTGACCCCCACAGATAAAGAGATGGAAATCAACCCCATGGCAAGAAGTTCAAAATTAAGGATTGCTGAAAAAATCTAAGATATGGCAATTAAAAACAACATACCAAAAAAAATCATCCAGCCTAAAAAGGCCGGGTTCCACTGGGTTGTCATTATTGGTATAATCTTTTGCGAACTTTTAACCTATACCTGGGTCAGAACAGAATCAACACATACCATCCTGCAGATATCCAGCTCTCAAAAACAGCTTGGAGAAAAGGTGTCCTATCAAAAAGCTCTATCAATTGAAAGGGACCGTTTAAAATCTGACGACAGAATTACAAGAATTGCAAAAACCAGGTTAAACCTTTCAACCCACAGTTTAAGCCAGACAATATACTGGCCTGTTTCACAAAAACGCATGGAAAAGGGCAATTAATGTCAAATAATTTTAATAAAGGTATCAGGCAGAGAATTATTATTGTACAGATTCTTATTGTTGCAGCATTTTTTCTGCTTGGAGCAAGATCATTTGATATTCAGATTTTCAAAGCAAAAACTCTCACAAAAAAAGCTGAAAATGATTATTCAAGGTATATCACAATTAAGGGAGAGAGAGGACAGATCTTTGACATAAAAATGAATAAGCTGGCAACTTCCATTGATGCCATATCTATTACTGCCTGTCCCCTGAAAATTGATAATCCAGACATTACATCAAAAAAACTTTCAAAAATTTTAAATCTTGATAAAAGAGCTCTTCAAAAAACTCTTTCAACAAAAAATATGTTTGCCTGGGTAAAAAGAAGGGTTTCTCCTGACCAGGCCAGGCAAATTAAAAACCTGAACTTACAGGGAATCTATTTTGAAAATGATTCAAAAAGATTTTATCCCAATAAAAATCTTGCCGCCCAGATTATTGGATTTACCGGAAATGAAAACAGCGGGCTTGAAGGCCTTGAATTCAAATATAATTCTGTTCTTGAAGGCAGTGCTTTAAAAATAAGGATCAAACAAGATGGGAATGGAGGAATCCTTAATCTTGATAAAAAACAGAAGGCTCATTTAAAAGGTAATTCAATAGTCTTAACCATTGATAAAAAAATACAATTTTTAAGTGAACAAACTCTGAAAAAAACTGTAAAGGCCCATAGGGCAAAATCCGGGATGGCACTTGTAATGAGGCCTCGGACAGGAGAAGTCCTCGCCATTGCCCATTTCCCTGAATTCAATCCAAACAATTTCAAAATATATAATAATTCATTGTTTAGAAACCGTGCTGTTACAGATGCATTTGAGCCAGGGTCTGCCATGAAAGTCTTTACTATTGCCGCAGCACTTGAAAAGGGTTTTGCCCCCAAATCCATCTTTTTCTGTGAAAACGGCACTTATAAGATTGGAACATATACCATACATGACACCCACCCCTACGCCTGGCTTTCCATTAATCAGATCATTAAATTGTCAAGCAATATAGGTACGGCAAAAATTGCCCAGACAATTGGAGAAAAAACTCTACACAATTATCTTGTGGATTTTGGTTTTGGGAATAAAACAAAAATTGCAAGTCCAGGAGAGACTTCCGGCAGGCTTATCCCCTATAATAATTGGTCTAAAATAGACACCGGTGCAATCTCCTTTGGCCAGGGGGTATCTGTCTCAGCCATTCAACTTCTAAGCGGCATCAGCGCCATTGCCAATAAGGGAAAGCTTATGAAGCCCATGCTAATTAAGAAAATTGTAACCAGCAATGGAGAAATTATTCATACCTATCACCCCCAAACCATACGCCAGGTCATATCTGAAAAAAGCGCTCTTCAGGTTAAAAATATGATGGGCCTTGTGGTGGAAGGTGATGGAACAGGCATAAAAGCAGCTATTGAAGGATATTCCATCTGCGGTAAAACAGGCACAGCTCAAAAAGCCCTGAAAAACAGAAAAGGGTACTCAAAAAACAGGTATACTTCAGTTTTTACAGGGTTTGCACCAAAAGATGACCCCCAGCTTGCAATACTTGTGGTCGTTGATGAACCAAGAAAAGAGTATTATGGCGGAGATGTTGCCGCCCCTGCATTTAAAACCATAATGGCTGAATCTTTTAATTATTTAAATATAGCTCCGGAAAAAACAAACCCCCAAAAAGAGACAAACACTTTGATTGCCTCGTTAACGCCTGGAGAAAAAAATTGAAACTCTCTCTTCTGATTAAGGATTGTGCATTAAAGCCCTGTGCAGATTTAACAACCAGACTGGTTGATGATCCTGATATCCTCTCCATAACTTCAGATTCCAGAAGAGTAAAGCCAGGCAGTCTTTTTATTGCTGTTAAAGGGTTTAAAGCAGACGGACACGATTATATTGATCAGGCCTTTGCACAAGGTGCAGCAGCAGTAATTGCCCAAAACAAACCCAAAAATACAAAAAATTATGTCCCCAGCCACCGCGTTCTTCTTGTTGAGAATTCAAGATTTGCCATGGCCTCTATTGCTTCTTGCTTTTATGCAAATCCTTCAAAAGATATGGTTATTGTCGGCATCACTGGAACAAACGGAAAAACCACAACCACATGGCTTCTTGAAAGTATTTTCAAGGCAAAAGGATTGTCAACCGGGGTCATTGGAACTATTAACATTCGGTATAATGGCTCGGAATATGACAGCCCTGTCACAACGCCCGACTCCATTGATCTTCAAAAAACTCTTTATGAAATGAAGAGATCAGGTGTGAGTCATGTTATCATGGAAGTCTCCTCCCACGGCATAGATCTTAACAGGGTTGATTTTTGTAATTTTAATATTGGAGTATTCACCAATCTGAGCCAGGATCATCTTGATTATCATAAAGACATGGATCAATATTTTGACTGCAAAAAAAGGTTGTTTACCAAACTGCTTGTATCAGACAAAACAAAGAGTGCCACAGCAGTCTTGAATATTGATGATACTAAAGGTGAATTTCTGTCAAATTCCCTTGATTATAAAACAATAAAAGTGAGCAGTAAAAAGAAAACCGATATTTTTGCTCAAAATATCACAGATGATATCCATGGACTTTCTGGAACCATATACCTGCCCAATGACTCTTTCAAACTTGCATCATCCCTTATTGGCAGATTTAACCTTGAAAACATTCTTTGTGCAGCAGGCGCTGCCATTGCATTAAATATCAATACAAAGTACATTAAGGCTGGAATTGAGAACTGCCATACAATTCCCGGCCGTCTTGAAAAAATCAATATTTCTCCAGATTTATCACAAGCTGCATCATATGACAGATTCTTATTTGTGGACTATGCCCATACTCCCGATGCACTTGAATCCACCTTAAATACCCTGGAAAAAATTGCTCCCAAAAGAGTTATCACTGTTTTTGGATGCGGTGGTGACAGGGATCGTTCCAAGCGCACTTTAATGGGAGAAATTGCGTGCAGGCACAGTGACATTGCCATTGTAAGTTCTGATAATCCAAGAACAGAAAACCCTTACTCCATCATTGATGATATCCTTAAAGGGTTGGATAATTTCCATGAACTTTCAGAGAATGATCTTAAATCAACTCCTTTTAAAAAAGGATTTTTTATTCAAGCAGATAGAAAAAAAGCCATTGACATGGCAATATCAATTTCAAAACCAGGCGATATAATCATAGTTGCCGGTAAAGGCCATGAAACCTATCAGATTACAAATAACGGGACCATCCATTTTGATGATAAAGAAG
>CAZYDL010000343.1:0-3699 GCA_964646305.1 uncultured Desulfobacula sp.
ATTTATCTTTATATTACTAAAAGTAGGCATTCTTTTAGTTTTTGAGAACAAATATATTTTAATAAAACCCTTCTCATACGTTAAAAAGACAAGCATAAAAAACATCTCAGATTGATATAGGAATGGTCATCCAGTGTTATCAAGATTTGAATTTGTATTGTTGATATTTAGATGACTATTCAGCTGCCATGCATTGGATTATCATTGACTTGATTTTAAAAATTTTCATTCTGATATATTTCTTAAATGATCCTAGGAGATATTAAATTCAGTCGCTTTTGTTTTTTACAATATTATGTGGGAGGCATGCAGACAAAGCAAGGTTTATCAGAGACACAGTAAAAACAATTATGAAGACCGTAAACACACTGTCTAATACCACTTGCTGCAGAATAGAATTAATGCTTTCCGGGATTAATGCCTGAAATTCTGCCTGCAACAGATTTTCCATACTCTCCTGCAACTGACTGAGAATATTTTCAGGAATGATGGTGCCGGCATTTTTCAACTGGTTCATCAGACGGGTTGTGACCAATCCCCCGCAAATACCCACGCCGATAGCGCCGCCCAAAGTTCTGGCAAATTGATGAAAAGAGGTGGCGATACCAAGGTCTTTAACTGTAATGCTGTCCTGGACAATCAGCAGTGTGGACAGGCTCACAAACCCCATACCCATACCCACTATTTGAAATATCAAAAAACATTCTGTCATGGTTGTGGTATTTGAAAAGTTAAGAGTGAATGCAGTGCCGATAACCAGAAGAATGGCTCCGGTCACGGTTGCCTTTTTTTGACCAAATCGGTGAACGATTCTACCCACGATAAATGCACCTAAAGACCATCCAAGGCTCAAGGATAGCATGGCAAATCCCACATGCAAAGGAGAAAGCCCAAGCCCACCCTGTAAAAACAATGGCGCATAGGCAAAAAGAGCAAAAACAGAAAAACTGGCACAAAAGACAATGGTATTGCCAAGCGCATATGTAGGGTGCTTAAAGAATTCAAAATTCAGTATGGGATCTTTTGCCCGTTGTTCCGCAAAGTATAAAGCCGCACCGGTTAAAATTGTAAAACCAGCAAGGAGGATGGTCTGGGGCGAATTCCAAGGCAAATCTCTTCCTCCCATTATCGCCAGTATTAGTATCCCTAGAATGAATGTAGATAATAAAATAACACCAAGCCAGTCCAAATAGACTTTGCTGGGTTTTTCCCTGAATTCTTTAAAAAACAAGGCCACACAAGCAAGAGAAATCAATCCAAGGGGAAGGTTGATATAAAAAATCCAGCGCCAGGAATACCAGGTAACCACAAAACCGCCAAATGTTGGGCCAATGAGACTTGCAATTCCCCAAACAGAGCTTGCAAAAGATAGAATTTTTGGTCGCTGTCCAGGCGGAGATACATCAGACAGCACCACATAGACCAGGGCAAAAATCCCCCCGGTGCCTATACCCTGAAAAATACGTGTTATAACTAAAAACCACATGGACGTAGATGCCCCTGCTGCCACAGAAGCAATGATAAATAATAGAATTGAAAATAAAAACAGCTTTTTAGTGGCAAAAAGATCGGAAAGTTTGCCAAATACCGGTAAGGAAACTGCCCTGGCAAGAAAATAGGACGAATATGCCCAGGCATAAAGGTGAAGCCCTCCAAGATCAGCAATGATTGTAGGCATCGCCGCTGTCATAACCAATGCATCCAATGCACCTAAAAAAAGGGCCAGCAGTGCTGCCCCAATAATAAAAAGCTTTTTCTGGTCGATCTTTTCTTTAGAACTCATTATTTTAATGTATTTTCAACCTAAATTTTAATAGTGATAATTGATCCTGTTAAAGCATTTAGGGACTATGTCGCTACCATTGGGTGGATAACCGCTTGGATACATCAGGGTTTTTAATCTTCCTTAAGCATTGATCAGTGTTTAAAACAGACTATCGCACAGGTAAAATTTCAAGCCAGTATCCATCTGGATCATTAATAAAGTAAATACCCATTTCCTTGTTTTCATAGCAAATGCAGTCCATATTTTTGTGAAGCGCATATGCAGCATCAAAATCTTTAGCTCTGAAGGCAATATGAAATTCTTCATCTCCAAGGTCATATGGTCTGTTCATGGCTTTGAGCCAGGTGAGTTCTAGTTTAACAGAAGATTTATCATCACCTAAAAAAACAATGATAAAACTTCCGTCCTGGGCATTTGTACGTCTTTCTTCCTTAAGCCCCAAAGCTTTTTCATAAAACAAAAGACTTTTATCAAGATCAAGTACATTAATATTAAAATGATCAATTATGAATTTCATATCAAATTTCCTTCCATGTTTTCTTGCTTTTCCTAATTTTTTTCTGGACATTTCCCCATGTTCCTGTGGAAAGGAATGATTCATCATACCGTTCCACCATATTGGTATACATGTCAAAGGGAACAGTAAAAGAAAGTTCATCAGTTTTGAAAAATTTTCTTGCAGATGGGTCCCATCCACCCAGTACAGCTTTTTTCAGTCCTTTTTCAAGGTAATGCCTCGGCCATATGGCAAGACTTCCGCAGGCAGCACTCCAGGGGGATGTGACAACTTCAGGATCATTTGTAACAAACGCTGCAAGTTGATGAAGACCGCAAAGAGATTCAGGCCTTGCAAAA
Source organism: uncultured Desulfobacula sp. (assembly GCA_964646305.1). GTDB lineage: Bacteria > Desulfobacterota > Desulfobacteria > Desulfobacterales > Desulfobacteraceae > Desulfobacula. The sequence continues at coordinate 2,642 of CAZYDL010000343.1, forward strand.
AAGGTCACAAACAATGGCTTCTCATCCCCTGTAAATTTTTCAACAGGTTTAAACACACAATATTTTCCCAAAGCAGGTGGCGGGTCAACATACTCAAATATCTGTCTTAAACTGTCCTGAGAGTCACAATAGAGCTCACCTTTCATCCTACCAGGCGTGCCTGTTGAGACATAATTAATAATGGTTTCTGTTTGAGGTTTATTAAATCCAAGCCAGAAAGCTCCTCCAGGGCACCCGAACTGTTCAGCAGAAAAATAGGCACATGATTTCTTTTTTCTTGCAAGCCATATTTTTCCGATAACACAGGAAAAAGAGCCAAACACCTCCTGCCAATTAATTTCATTATTTTTCTCTTTTTCTCGAGTTGGAAGATTAGACACATCCGGTGAAAATCCCTCTAAAGGTTTTTCATCTGTGTAGAACATGCCCATAGGTTCTTCTTCAAGCCCAAGAGTATGCAAAAAAGATTGAAGTTTGTTCATATTTATAACCTCCTTGTACCCCTTAAAGCACTAAAATAAAATAAATTTTAGACCATTCAAGAAACAAAAAAACTGCAACGTCTGGCCAAATTTTCCATGCGCCAAGAGGTCGTGGGAAAAAATAAAACCAGAAACCAAAGGATTTTCACATTTTCTTAACTTCTGTTTAATAAAATATATTTCAACCGATGTCCAGCCTTCCAAGGATTGGATATACTAGAAATGAAAAGAATCAAATCGACAAAGATTCCATTACGGTATATTTGGAGATTAAAAACAATCATAAAATTTCATAGCTATCTTTTAAATTTCGACAAGACAAAAGTTATGAATACTTTCATGAACCTGACTTCAAAATATAACAAAACCTTGTTCTGATTTGCGACGTTAAACTTTATTTTTACACAAGTTTCAATTCGAACAATTGGTAGTTGTGTTTTTATAATATATTCATCATAATTCTCTATTTTTTTTTAATACCATTGGGACAGGTTGGTAATGCTTGCCCCTATTCTTTTTGATTGAATTCATCAAATATGCAGATAGACCAGCTCTTAAGTCGATGCCGCTACACCA
>CAZYDL010000344.1:0-3674 GCA_964646305.1 uncultured Desulfobacula sp.
GAATGGAAAGAGAGAGGAATTGAGGAACAGCGGGATTTTGCCATATTAACAGCAGAGATTTCCAAGGCAACATTTGGAATGACACCGGGTGAGTATAAAAATTTGAAAAACCTGCCTGAAAAATCAAAAGCTAATCTGTGTGATCACATGGATGATCTGGAACTTATTTTTACTATGCTTGGCGAACGGGTTACAACTGAAATCTCCAGAAAAGAGGAACCTGAGACTTTTAACAAGAATAAAAATGTGGCAAAGCGGGGCGGTAGAGTTGCAGGAAATGCCAGAAAAGAGACAGAGAAAGAGTTGGGGCGAAGCATAATTTCTAAGAAAAATTATTTGGGGGAAAACGATAAACCAAGATTGGAAGAATAGCCCATGAATGAAGCAGAAACAAGAGCAGAACTCATAGATCCAAAGCTTAAAGCTTGTGGCTGGGGTGTTGTGGAAGATTCTAAAATTCTTCGTGAAAGAGATGTCTGTAAAATTACAGATGGCAGGATACAGGCAGGTGGTGTCAGAAGTAAGCCTTTGATTGCTGATTATATATTGGTTTACAAAGGTATTAAACTTGCTGTTGTGGAAGCCAAAAGTAGTGACCTCGAAGTTGGAGAAGGAGTGGCACAGGCAAAGCTGTATGCTGAAAAATTAAAGTTGGAAACCACCTATTCCACCAATGGAAAAGAGATTTACAGCATCTGCATGAAAACAGGTACTGAAGGTTTGGTAACTGATTTTCTAACCCCGGAAGAGCTTTGGAATAAAACATATTCTGATCAAAATGAGTGGCGGGAAAAATTTGCTGCTGTTCCTTTTGAAGATAAAAGTGGTACATGGCAATTGCGCTATTATCAGGAAATTGCAGTAAAAAACAGTTTGGAAGCCATTGCAAATAATAAAGACCGTATCCTGCTTACACTTGCTACAGGTACAGGAAAAACAGCTATTGCATTTCAAATAGCCTGGAAACTGTTTCAAACACGCTGGAATTTAAATCGTGACGGAAAAAGACGGCCAAGAATACTGTTTCTTGCAGACCGTAATATTCTTGCAGACCAGGCATTTAATGCTTTTTCAGCATTTCCGGAAGATGCAATGGTAAGAATTAAACCAAAAGAGATAAAAAGAAGAGGCAGCGTGCCTACCAATGGGAGTATCTTTTTTACCATTTTTCAATCTTTTATGGCTTCGTCCGATTCTTCTTCTCTAAATTCCAAACTTGCTGGAAATATCGTTTGTATAAAGGACAAAGTACAAAGACAGAGTCAAACAGATATAGAGTACCCAGAACCAGGTGATATTGAATTAAAAGTTGCTGAAACTGTTGAACCATATTTTTTTGGTGAGTATCCTGCTGACTATTTTGATTTTATTATCATAGATGAATGCCACAGGGGCGGAGCAAATGATGAAGGCAACTGGAGAGGCATTTTAGAGTATTTTTCACCAGCCGTACAATTGGGTCTGACTGCTACGCCAAAACGCAAAGACAATGTAGATACTTACCGATATTTTGGTGAGCCTGTTTATATTTATTCGCTCAAAGAGGGTATCCATGATGGTTTTTTAACTCCATTTAAAGTAAAGCGTATCAAAACAACTCTGGACGATTATATCTACACAAGTGATGATAGTATTATTGAAGGTGAAATCGAAGAAGGTAAAATCTATGAAGAGGAAGATTTCAACAGGATTATTGAAATCAAAGCAAGAGAAGCAAAACGTGTTCAGATATTTATGGATGAAGCCAGCGAGCATGATAAAACAATCATTTTTTGTGCTACCCAGGCCCATGCTGCTGCTGTACGAGATCTTGTCAATCAGTATAAGAAAAAAAGTAAAGACCCGCATTATTGTGTCCGTGTCACTGCCAACGATGGAGAAAGGGGCGAGACATTTTTAAGAGAATTTCAGGATAATGAAAAATTAATACCAACCATTTTAACTACTTCGCAAAAACTCTCAACAGGTGTTGATGCACGAAATATACGAAATATTGTCTTGATGCGGCCAGTCAACCAGATAATTGAATTTAAACAGATTGTCGGGAGAGGAACACGGCTTTTTGATGGAAAAGAGTTTTTTACGATTTATGATTTTGTAGATGCTTATCAACGTTTTTTCGACCCTGAGTGGGATGGAGAACCTGTTGAAGAGAGTGCCTGTCTAATATGTGGAAAATTTCCCTGTATTTGTGAAAAAGTAACGCCTGAACCCTGTTCTGTTTGTGGGAAAAGACCTTGTATGTGCGAAAAACCCCCTCCCCAACCTTGTGAAAAGTGCGGGCAGGTCCCTTGCACCTGCATAAAAAAGGTTAAAGTAAAATTAAAAGATGGCAAAGAGCGTGAAATACAGCATATGATTGCTACCTCATTCTGGAGTGCTGACGGCAGACCAATTTCAGCAGAGCAGTTTTTACATAATTTATTTGGTGCGCTTCCTGACTTTTTTAAAAGCGAAGATGAATTGCGGACTATCTGGAGCAATCCTATTACAAGAAAAACACTGCTTGAAAAATTAGATGAGGCAGGTTTTGGCAGAGAAGAGCTGAATATACTTAAAAAATTAATTGATGCAGAAAAAAGCGATCTGTTTGATGTACTCGAATATGTGTTTAACAGTGACATAAAACCGATAACAAGAGAAGAAAGGGTTGCAGGTGCCCAGGCGAATATTTTTGCATTACTCAACAGCAGACAAAAAGAGTTTATTCAGTTTGTATTAAGCAAATATATTGAAACCGGTGTTGAAGAGCTTGACCAGGACAAATTACCAATTTTACTGACAAACAAATATCAGTCGCTGGAAGATGCTAAAGAGGCATTGGGTGAAGTTGCTGGTATAAGTTCACTGTTTATAGGATTCCAAAAATATTTATACGAACTGAAAGTTGCATAAATATAGAGCAGATAACTATCTTTCAATCAGTAAAACAGGCATCAGGCATGGTTAAAGTCACCTGGGTTTTGTCAGTCAGGGTTATTGACAAACCTTCCATTTTAGGCAGTTCATGGGAAAAAAAGTATTTTGCCACATGGAGTTTGCCTTCATAAAACAGGATCTCTTTTTTATTCAGCTTTTTTTGTTTGGAAGGTTGAGATTTAATTACCTGTGATGCTGCATCTGCCATGGTCAGCCACTGCCAGGCAATGACCAGGATTCCAAACATCTCAAGATACAGGCTTGCATCGGCAAGATATGCCTCGGGCCCTTTTTTTCTGGCAAGGGTTCCTAAAGCCAAAGTGGTCTTTTCCAATATTACCATGGCTTTGATCAGGTCCCGGGTCATTCCATCAAGGGTTTTGTGCTGTTTAGCAGCTTTAATGCTGTCTTCCATCTCCTGTTTCAGCAGGATTAAAGCTCTGCCATTTTCCATTACAATTTTTCTTCCAAGAAGGTCTAAACCTTGAATCCCGGTTGTGCCTTCATGGATGGTATGGATTCGCATATCCCTGAAATGCTGTTCCACAGGGAAATCATCGCAGTATCCATAGCCGCCAAAACATTGAATTGCAGAACTTGTGGATAAAATCCCCATTTCTGAAGGATATGTTTTAGCTATGGGAGTAAGAATTTCCAAAAGAAGGTGACAATCTCTATTGTCAGGGTTACAGGCAAGAATATCCTCGTACATGCCGTATTGAAGAATAAGGGAGAGAGAACCCTCAACCACAGCA
>CAZYDL010000345.1:0-3638 GCA_964646305.1 uncultured Desulfobacula sp.
CCACCTGCCCCCGTGTTATAAAAGTCCAGGTTATTATTAATAAATATGCTCAAAAGGGGTATTCTACGATTATTATTGGAGATGAAAAACACCCTGAGGTTGTAGGGCTTCTTGGATATGCAAAAAACAGAGGATATACCATTACAAGCATGGAGCAGTTTAAAGAACTGCCAAAGTTTAAAAATGCTGTAATTGTTGCCCAGACAACCCAGGACACACTGTTTTATGATCAGATTAAACAATGGTGTAATCTCCATGCTCCCCATTATAAATTATTTGATACAATTTGTGGTTCAACAGAAAGACGTCAGACAGAGATACGCAAACTTGCCAATGAAAATGATGCTGTAATTGTTGTTGGAGGAAAACAGAGCGGGAACACAAAACGTCTGGCACAGATTGCATCGTTGTCAGGGAAACCAGCTGTGCACATTGAAGATATTTCCCAGATAGATTATAAGCAATTGTCTTTGGCCAACTCCATTGCTATTACAGCTGGAGCCTCAACTCCAAGTTGGATTATTAATGAGACATGTGCCCAGGTTCAACACAATCTTCAAAAAAAGGACCCTGTCCGCTCTTTTTTGCTGAGAATTCGTGACTTTTTATTAAAAACTAATATGATGGCTGCCACGGGAGCAGGCTCTTTAACCTATGCCTGCTCGGTGCTTCAGGGTTTTGACAGGGAATGGTCCCATGCATTGATTGCAATGCTGTATGTGCTTTCCATGCAGATACTGAATAATTTGTTCATGATTAAATCTGATAAATATAATAATCCCCAAAGGGCGTTTTTTTATAGGACCAACAAGCTGTTTTTATGGATTTGCGCTGTTTTATCTGGTGCAGCAGGGCTATATATGAGTTTTACAGCAGGGATACTCTCTTTTATGATTTTGCTTGCCATGACTCTTTTTGGGCTGTCATATAATTTTAAATTTATTCCTTTGGCAGCCAGGAGGGGGCAATTGAGAAGAATAAAAGATATCCCGGGTTCCAAAACCATTCTTATCACGATTGCCTGGGGCACAGTAACCTGTCTTTTACCAGCCGTGGCAAATCAAAATAATTTACTGCATGTTATTGTTGTATTTTTCTTTGCTGCCGGTCTTGTTTTTGCGCGCACAGCTTTTTTTGATATCCTTGCAATCCAGGGGGATAGAATTACCGGTAAAGAGACCCTTCCCATACTTATGGGAGAAAAACAAAGCTTTAATATAATACAATATGTTCTAATATTTGATATTTGTATTATTTTATTGGCGTTTTTTATGGATTTATTGGTTAATAAGGCTTTTATCCTTGCTTTTATACCGTTTATTATGCTCTTATTAATAAGATTTTTTAGGAATGATACCATGGTTTCAAGTGCACATAGAGAATTTATTATTGAATCCTTATTTCTTGGTGCAGGATTGGTATCAGCTGTAATTTGATTTTTTATTCTTTCATACTTTGCAGGTTGTCTTTTACCTGGTTTCTGACCTTTAACCTGAAGGTCAGAAACCAGGTAAAAGGTCATATAAGGCTGTTGTATGAAGGGCAATCAGATTCACCAGCTTCTGCTCTATAGGGTATATGGCGAATTTTGCATGGAGAGATTATGGCAGTAGATAAAAAAGGCAAAAAAAAAATTCCATTATTTGGTCAGCTTGCCGTAAAAAATCTTCTTATTACCAAGGAAGAATTGCAAAAGGGTGTGAAGCATTGTTCTGGTGCTGAAAATATTACCAAAGCCTTAAAAGAGTATTTTTTATCAAATGAGTTAATTTCATCTAAAAATATCGAAAGACTTGCCAGGGCTGCAAAGACTCTTGAATTTCGCCAAAAAGAGTTTAGATTTGGCGGCATTGCGATCCAAAAGGGCTTTATAAATAAAAGTGTGTTAACACTAGCACTTGAAGAGCAGCACAACGAACTTACAAATAAAAACAAGATTACTCATATAGGAGAAATGCTTGTAGATGCCGGTCTTTTGACAGAAAAGCAGAGGGATTATGTTCTTAAACTTCAAAAAAGGGTAAGAAAAGAAAATCAAAACGCCATAAAAGAAGATAAAAAGAAAACTGATACTGCCCAGGAAGATCAAGCCAATACAAGCCTCAAAGACACTATTGTTGAAAAAATACTCGAAGACACCAGTGATAAAAGCCTTTTACTTGAACCTGAAACCATTGCAGGTGGAATTAAGCTTGAAATTGCAAAGAATTTAATGACAGCCTTTTTTACCAAGACCATTAGCTTTGATGAAAATATCACTGTGGAGCAAATCAAGGAAGCTCTTTTTGATAAAAATATTATGTCCGGCATTGTAGTGGATGAAATGATTCAAGGCTTTATCTCTTCAAGCGGATTTAGAACAAAAGCTTTTAAAATTGCCCAGGGTATTTTGCCGATTCAAGGCAAAGATGCCAGAGTAGAGTTTTTTTTTAATACAGATTATCTTACAGCCGGGGGCATGACCGAGGATGGTGTGATGGATTTTAAAGAACGTGGGGAGATTCCTCTTGTTGAAGAAGGAACAGTGCTTGCAGAAAAGATTCCCCTGGTGGCATCACGCAATGGTCATAATATTTATGGGGATCAGGTTGAAACTGTTCCCGGCAAAGACATTGCCATAAAATATGGTTCTGGAGTAAAGATTTCTGAAGATGGTATTAAATTGATTGCTGATGTTACAGGATTTCCCAAATTTTCATTGGCTGGACGTATTTTTGTCCATAAAGAATACATAACTCAAGGCGATGTGGACTATGAAACAGGGCATATTGATTTTGATGGTAATGTTAATGTTAAAGGGCGGGTTAAATCCGGGTTCAGGGTAAAAGGCAATGATATAAAAATCATAGAATTGGATGGAGGCATAATAACCGCAGATGGGAATGTCAGAGTTGCCGGCGGTATTAATGAAGGTAAAATATATGCCAAGGGTAATATATATGCTAAATTCATCCATAATTCTGAAGTTTCATGCATGGGTAATGTGTTTATAGAAAAAGAAATTGTGGATTCTGAAATAGAGTGTTCCGGCAGATGCGTTGTGGAAAATGGCAAAATTATATCTTCACAGATAATAGCAAACTTGGGGGTAACAGCAAGAAATATCGGCACGGAAAAAGCAGAGCCCTGCACAATAAAAGTAGGCCATGATATTTTTACTAAAAAGGAGTTGAAAAATATTAAAGATAAGCTGGAGAGCATTGAAAAACAGATCCAGCTTCATGGAAAGAAAAAAGAAGAACTAAATATTGAAAACAGGGATATTCAAAAACAGATTACCGAGTTTGCCCATATTCAGGACAGGGCTCAACTGGAAGAGAAAGAGATTAATTCAAAAATTGTTTTAATGGAAGAAGATTCTGAAAATACCGGTCACCTTAAAGGGATGAAAAATAAGATTGTACAGCTAAATACAGAAGCTCAAAATGCTGAAGATAAATTAGATATCTGTTTTAAAAAGAGTGAAAAACTTGAACAGGTCATTGAGGAAGAGGATAGAGAAGTTCAATCTCTGGATATAATCCAAAAAGATCTATTAATAGAAAGAGAGAATCTTATTCAATGGGCTAAGGATTCTCCTGGCAAGTCCATTGTTATTGTTGAAGGGGCAATCATGAATGGCACTGTTATTACAGGTC
>CAZYDL010000346.1:0-1616 GCA_964646305.1 uncultured Desulfobacula sp.
CCATGGCAAAAAAAGCCTTTGCTGCGGCGGCGGCGGCGGCAGGATTTGGATGGACACTCCCCAGGAAGAGAGATTTTCCGATATCAGGCTTAAACAGGCAAATGAAGCAGGTGCACAAATCCTTGCAACTGCCTGTCCATACTGCATCACAAACTTTGAGGAAAGCCGCTTGAACCTGGAGTATGAAGACACCATAGAGATTAAAGATATTACAGAAATTGTAAATGATATGATTTGACATACTTAATATTTACTACAACCTCCAGTGGAAGGATGTTTGCCTGTAAAGAGTGTTTTGGACTTTGTAATACAAACTCTTGATGAATGGAGCGTTAAGACCGTCAAGTGTTTGAGCGTAGCGAGTTTTGACGGTTAGCAGAATGAATCTTAGAGATTGTTGCAATGTACATCCAGCGAATGTAAGGTAAACATCCTGGAATGGGTGGATGCATAAATCTAACATATTTAAAGTTGTTAATGATATAAATAGTAACTTTTGTGAAAAACAGGAGATGGAAAGTGGAAAACAATAGTACAGCAGATAAAAACTTTGGAGACATAATGGTTGTGGGTGGAGGAGTCAGTGGTATTCAGGCCTCTCTTGACCTTGCAACTGCCGGGTTTAAGGTTTACCTGATTGAGAAAGGTCCAAGCATTGGTGGCCACATGGCCCAGCTTGACAAGACCTTTCCCACAAATGACTGCTCCATGTGAATTCTCTCTCCTAAACTGGTCGAGGTCGGCCGGCATCCAAATATAGAGGTTTTAACATTCACTGAAGTTGACAGGCTTGAAGGCGAACAGGGTGATTTTAAAATAAGTCTTAAAACAAAACCAAGGTATATTATAGAAGATAAATGTACTGGCTGTTCAACCTGTACGGAGTACTGCCCTGTTCAATATCCCGATGAATTTAACCAGGATATTTCAGGAAATAAAGCAGTCCATGTATTCTTTTCCCAGGCAATTCCCCTTGTTGCATATATTGATGAATCATGTCTTTATCTTAAAGATAAAAAATGTGATATCTGTCGGGGGGTATGTAAGACTGGTGCCATAGATTTTAACCAGACCATCCAGAAAACAGATATCAATGTGGGTGCAATAATTTTATCCTATGGTATTGAGCCTTTTGATCCCAGCGTAAAAGATGAATATGGTTATGGCAAGATTGTAAATGTTGTGACAAGTATGGATTATGAAAGGCTTTTGTCTTCCACAGGTCCCTACGAAGGTCAGGTAAGAAGAGCATCAGACAAAGAGCATCCTAAAAAAATAGCCTGGATTCAATGTGTTGGCTCACGAAGAGTTACAGAGGGCGACAACAGCTATTGTTCCGGGGTCTGCTGCACCTATACTCAAAAACAGGTGATTTTGACCAAAGACCATTATCAGGATGCCCAGTGTACAATCTTTCACAATGATATCCGTTCCTTTGGCAAGGATTTTGAACGATATTATCAAAGAGCAGAGCAAAATGATGGAGTTCGCTTTATAAGAAGCTATGCATCAATTGACAGGGAAAACAAAGAAGATAACAGTGTAGTTGTAAGATATGCTACTTTTGATGACGGTGTCAAAGAGGAAGAATTTGACATGGTGGTATTATCTGTTGG
>CAZYDL010000346.1:1716-3604 GCA_964646305.1 uncultured Desulfobacula sp.
TGACCCTGCCCAATGTGGTCTATGCCAAAGAACAGCTTTTTTCATGTGCCACAAACTCTGCCCAGGAAATCACTGAACTTGCAAAGGAAAAAGGGCTTAACCGTGTGGTTCTTGGTGCATGCTCTCCAAGGACTCTTGAACCTCTGTTCCGGGATACTTTGCGTGAAGCAGGCTTGAACCAATATTACCTTGACATGGCAAATATCAGGGAGCATTGCTCCTGGGTTCATTCCAAACAAAAAGATGATGCCACCCAAAAGGCCAAGGATATTATCAGAATGTCCGTGGCAAGGGCAAGCTATCTTGAACCTCTGCAGGAATTTGATCTGCCCGTAAACAAAACAGCTCTTGTGGTTGGCGGCGGTATCGCAGGTATGACCTGTGCGCTTTCCATTGCAGCCCAGGGTCATGAAGTTCAATTGCTTGAAAAAGAGAGAGACCTTGGCGGAATGGCGAGAAGACTAGATAGCACCATAGAGGGAATGGATGTACAAAAGTATTTAAATGACCTTATTGGACAGGTTTATCAGAATCCGCGCATTCATGTATCCCATGAAGCTGTTATTACAGATGTTTCTGGATATGTGGGGAATTTTACCACCACCGTGGAAACTGAAGGCAGGATTAAAAAAATAGAGCATGGTGCTTCTGTTCTTGCCACGGGAGCCACTGAGTATGTGCCGACAGAATACCTTTATAATGAAAATGATGCAGTTTATACCCATCTTGAATTGGGAGAAGAGATTGCAAAAAAAGAAGAAAAAATAGTAAATGCCCAAACCATTGTAATGATTCAATGTGTTGGCTCAAGAGATGAAAATAGAAATTACTGCTCCAGGGTCTGCTGCTCCCATGCTGTTAAAAATGCCATAAAATTAAAAAAAATAAATCCTGATATGAATATCTATATTCTTTTCAGAGATATGAGAACCTATGGGTTAAGAGAAGATTATTACAGGGAAGCTGCAGATATGGATGTAAGATTTATCCGTTATGAGCCCGAAGACAAACCACAGGTTGAAGCTGTTGAAGAGGGTGGCAAATCTATTTTAAGAGTTACCGTCCCAGACCTTGTTCTTGGTCAGCGCCTTGAACTGGATGCTGATATTGTCTCCCTTGCAGCTGCTGTTATCCCGGATGAAACAACCTCTAAAATAGCAGGTCAGTTCAAAGTAACCTTAAGCCCTGATGAGTTTTTTAAAGAAGCCCATGTTAAATTAAAACCTGTTGAATTTGCTGCTGATGGTGTTTTCCTTTGTGGAACAGCCCACTATCCCAAGCATATACAAGAGACCATAAACCAGGCATATGGCGCGGCCGGCAGAGTATTAACACTTCTATCACACGATACTGTTGTGGCTTCCGGTTCTGTGTGCGAGGTAAATGAATATGACTGTGTTTCCTGCGGTGCATGTATTTCAGCCTGCACCTATGGAGCCATTGAATTTAAAGATACACCCAAAGGCAAAAAAGCCTGGGTTAATCCGGTCCTTTGCAAAGGGGACGGTGTTTGTAATGCAAAATGCCCGACAAACGCCATTGTGTTAAAGCATTTTACCGATGATGCACTTTTGAGCCAGATTGATGCGGCTGTAACAGATGAAGATATTATAAAACAGATGGATGCAGTATTAGAAGAAGGTATATTATAAATGAGTGAATTTAAACCAAAAATATTAGGTTTTGTGTGCCATTGGTGAGCATACGGTGCTGCTGACCTGGCTGGAGTTTCCAGACTACAATATTCAAATGAAATGAGGCTTATCCGTGTCATGTGTTCGGGAAGAGTTGACCTTGAATTTATATTCAGAGCCTTTGCCAAAGGACAGGACGGAGTATTTATCGGCGGATGTAAGTTAGATGAATGTAATTATACAACCCATGGTAA
>CAZYDL010000347.1:0-3590 GCA_964646305.1 uncultured Desulfobacula sp.
TGATGAAGTGGTGCTTTGTGCCTTCTACCCGTTTGCAGCTTAACTCAGTGTTAGCTCCAATAAGCAATCTGATAAGGATAGCGTTTTCAAATCACGCTATTTTTTATAACCGCCATGAGGCAGATCTGGTTTTGCCCAGATTTGCCTCACAACAAATTATGAAAAAATCCGCCCTGATACACGGAGTTTTTCATATAAATCGTCAAATATTTACATTTTTGAAATTGTTTTATGTGAGATTTCCGTTAAATAAATATCATTTAATCTTGACAAAATCCTGATAAAGTTTATAGTTTATGACTAACATGTTAGTTATAAATAAAAAAAAATCTAAAAAAGAAAAAACCAGGCTTTCTGCAGTCAACCGGCGATGTCAGATTCTGGAAAAGGCCCATGAACTGTGTACGATAAAAGGCTTTGCAGGAACAACTTTAAATGACATTGCAAAAGAGGCAAGAGTCAGCAGGGCTTTGATTATCCAGCATTTTGGAAGTAAGGAGGGCGTTTATGAGGCTCTTGTTGACTTTTTATTTCAAAATCACCCTATGGGAAAGGATCCAAATATTAAGGGGTACATTGAAGAAAAAGATGACTATGGCGTATTCAAGGCTTTCTGTAGACACAGTTTTGAACATATGACAAAGGACAAAAAACACTCGCCGTTACGTCTTATTTTTTTCAGTATGCTGGAAAAACCTGATTTGTATGAAAGTCATTATCAAAAAAGGCAGATGAAGGCAGCTACTATTTTGGAAAATTATATTTCAATGAGAATCAGTGAAGGAAAATTTAAAAGGGTGAATCCCCATCATGTGGCCGTGGGATTTCTCGCCATGTTGACCCAGTTGCTGATCCAGGAATTGACTATTCCTCAGTTTTATAATGAGAAAATGTTCATGGCCAATGCCGATACAATGATTCATCTTATTGTAGATGGACTTAAAAATTAATAATAACAGTATATCAACAGTATTTTCCAGGGAGACACTATTATGAAAACATTAATTTTATATAAATCTTTTACAGAAAATACAGAAAAGGTCACTCAACACATTGCAAAAATATTAAAAATGGAAGGCTTGACACCTGAAATTTTAAAAATAGAAAAAGGAACCAGTGTTGAATTATACAATTATGAGCTTGTGTTTCTCGGCAGTCCTGTTCATGCATTTCTTCCTGCTGAACCTGTCATGAAATTTATACATTCTCAACTTGATATACACCGTAAACAGGGAGATATAATTCCGTGCTCTCCTGTAATACCAAACAAATATGCTGTCTGTTATTGTACATATTCAGGACCTCATACGGGAATACGAGAGGCTGTTCCGGCGATTAAATATATGGAGCAGTTTTTTGAGCATTTAAGGTTTTCCGTATTGGATGAATGGTATATCCCGGGTGAATTCAGGAACAAAGATATTCTTTCTACAAAAGGAGTTTTGGGAGATATACGAAAACGCCCCGATCAAAATGATCTTTTAAATATAGAAAGAAAACTAAAAAATCTGTTAGAAAAAATAAAAATAAAGAGTAGCACAGATTCAGGTTCAGATTCAGATTCAGGCCAAAACCTCCAGGGGGAATTTATACCCAATGCAATGAAATTTATGGCGGAAAATGTTGATTTTCTTAATAATTTTAAAAAACTTAATGAGTCCCAAAAAGCCACAAGTTCTCTAAATATAAGTACTCAGACACTTATTAAAATTGCACTTGCAGCAAGCTATAAGTGCGATGATTGTTTGCAGTTTCATATTATTGAAGCCCTGCAGAACGGAATAACTGATATTGAAATAAAAGATGCTTTGTTTTGTGGAGCAATTATGGGAGGGCCGCCCTTTTTATCATTTTCTTTTGAAAAATTAAAAAAACTTGGTCTTACATAATTCAGGTATGTGATCAAAAAATTATTTTTGAAAATATATTTTAAAAAGCAATGGATAAACAAAATTTATTAAAAAAAATGAATAAAACAACCTTTGATAAAATTTATGAAAATTATTTAGCAGAAATTGCCGGTCTTGACTTTGAATCCATCAAAAATCAGCTTGGCATTGAAGTCGATAATGATGAAGCTGTTATAAATTTTTTCGGGTTTTCTTACAGGGTCTCTCCAAAGGGAATTAAAGATCCTTCAGGCAAAAGGCCATCTCATGCAATAAGCGTGGTGCTGTGTAAATATATGCTTTTGTGCCCTGAAAATGATCCGGCACAAAAGGATTGGGTGTCTTATAAAGATTTCAGGGATGCAGCTCCCTTTGTCGGAGGATTTGTCAATAATTCACAAGTGCCAATAGCAGAAAAATTTTCAGGAAGGCTTGGAATGCTTGAAAAAGCAGGCAAAATGCTTGGCGGCTGTTCTCCTGATATTGATCTTACCTATGAGCTTTCAATGAAATTTGATGCCCTGCCAAAGGTTCCCATTCTAATGCTTTTCAACGATGAAGATGATGAATTCCCCGCCCAGACTTCCCTGCTTTTTGAAAAAAGGGCGGAAAAGTATCTTGATATGGAATGTCTCGCTATAATTGGGTGGTCTCTTTATGAACTTTTAATTGAGATTACTGAAAATTCAAAGGGGACACTTATATGAATTCATGGACAATATGAGGAGGTAAAACAATGAAATGTGAAAAATGTGGAAATACAATTATAAACGACGACAAATATGAATATCATGGTCAGATATTATGTGAAGACTGTTACATGGATGCACTTTCTCCTGCAAAAACCTGTGATCCATGGGCTGTTTATAATGCAAAATTTTTTTCCGACAAAGAAAACTGTTTAAATGAAACCCAGGAAAAAATCCTGAAGATATTAGAGGAAACAGGCGGGATTGAGGCAGAGGATCTTGCAGAAAAGCTTAATTTGAAATTAAACGATCTGCAAAGAGAATTAGCTGCACTAAGACATATGGAAAAGCTAAAGGCCAAAATGGAAAATGGAAAGAAATTAATCTGCCTGTGGTAAGCAGATCATTATTCCCATATTTGTTTTAAAATTCATTTCAGGATCGAAAACATAATAATAAACAAAGATAGAAAACAAAAAATTAACGAACACATTCAACGTGATCCATTCGCACGTTTTTTATGGGCTAACATTGAAATTCTAAAGCCGGGTCATAGTTGGGTGACTCTAACCATTACTGATGATATGGTTAATTTCCATGGCCTCACTCACGGCGGCGTTATTTTTGCGATAGGCGACATGGCTTTTGCCGCTGCCAGCAATTCCAATGGACAGATGGCAGCAGCACTGAACGTTTGAATTAACTTCTTGAAAGCAACAACCTCTGGTGATCTATTAATTGCTGAAGCTGAAGAACAAACCGTTACTGGACCAATAGCTTTATATGATATCACTATTCGAAATGATCGGACTGGGGAACTTGTAGCAAAGAGTCAAGATTTGGTTTATCGAAAAAAAGGATGGTTCGTGGCCGAGGAAAACATCAGCTAACAATACAAATTCACTCGGACTGCTAAACCGCGCCGCTTCGCTCTGCGGCTTTAGCAGCCGGTGATTTGCGGCGAACCCCGCAGTTAAAGAATAGGTTAGGTAACATTGGATTATAGGCAATT
>CAZYDL010000348.1:0-3568 GCA_964646305.1 uncultured Desulfobacula sp.
ATTCTCCATTCTTATTTTTTATTCAATACTTTACGTATTTTTTTGGCAAGATCCTTCATCACAATTGGCTTGAATAGAAAACCTTTAATACCCAGCGATGCAGTTTCTTCCTTCGACATGGTTTCGCTGAACCCGGTACAAAGCAATACAGGAATATCAGGGCGTATTTTGGTCAATTCAATTGTAAGTTTGTCTCCGGGCAAATTCGGCATAGCCATATCAGTTATGACCAAATCAAAATTTTCAGGTGCTGCACGGAAGACTTCCAGGGCTTCAATGCTGCTGGTACGTGAGATGATATGATATCCCAGACGCTCCAACATCATCTTTTCCATTGTAATGATTGCTTCTTCATCATCAATAAGCAAAATTCGCTCAATTCCGCCCTGGATTGTTTCATGAGTTTGAATACTCTGTTTATCAAAAGAACTTTTTTCTATTGGAAAATAAACTTTAAATTCAGTTCCTTTACCAGGTTCGCTGTAAACTTGGATAGCACCGTTCATGCTTTTAACAATACCGTGTACAACCGACAAACCCATCCCTGTACCCTTACCTTTTTTCTTGGTGGTAAAAAATGGGTCAAATATTTTTTCTATTAACTCTTTATCCATTCCTTTTCCTGAATCAGTTACTGATAGGCAAGCATAAACTCCGGGTGTCATCTCAGGAGCTATTACGTCATGCTCACCTAATTCGATTTCTTTCAGGCTTACTTTCAATTTTCCGCCTGTTTTTTCCATGGTATGATACGCATTGGTTGCCAGGTTCATGACAATCTGATGTATTTGCGTGGGGTCGGCCTTGATCACTCCACAATTAGGATTGATATCCTGATTGATTTCAATGGTTGTGGGGATTGAAGATCTGAGAAGTTTGAATGTTTCCTTGATAATGGGTTGCATTTTCATCAGTTTTAATTCACCGCTCTCTTGACGTGAGAATGTGAGTATCTGTTTTACCAGTTCCCTGGCTCTCAAGGCTCCTGTATAGATCTCATTAAGACTAGAACGGAATGGGCTTTCTTCAGGGACATCCTCAATTAACATCTCTGTATGGCCTACAATGGGAAAAAGGATATTGTTAAAATCGTGGGCTATACCGCTTGCAAGGGTTCCGATGGATTCCATTTTTTGAGCCTGTTGGAGTTGGGATTCTATTTTTTTAAACTGGGTAATATCTCGAAAAATGGTTAACTTTGAAACCGATTCGTCTGCATGAAATATGGGTGAGTTAGAGACATGAAAAGTCTTATTGTCTTTAGGGCTGACAATCTCATGATTTATGGATTTACCCCTTACAATTTTTTCAAAGACACACCATGGACATTTTTCATCAAGACCATGTATTGTCTTGTGGCAAGTTTCACCGGAGGCATCATAGTCGGTTCTTTTAATCATAGCCGGGTTCATGTACTCAACACAAAAGTCAGATGAACAAATATATACTGCTTCATCCATGGCTTCCATCATTGATCGATATTTTTCCTCACTCTTTTGCAGCGCCTCCTCTGCCTTCTTGCGTTCAGTGATATTTTGAAAAATTTCAAATTTAGAGATACTCCCATCGGGATTCCTTAAAGGAGAGTCAAAAAGTTCATAATATTGATCGGTGCTGCTGGAATGCCACTTCCAGCTCACAGATTTTCCTGCAAAAACTTCTTTATTTTTACACCATGGGCAGACTTTGGTTCTTTCGTGAAAATATTGATAGCATTTATGTTCCTGGATCGTACCGAATTCTTTCTTGATAACAGGATTGGTATACTCAATATTGAAATGCTGATCAACAATATACACGCCGAACGGGATTGAATCCAGAATATCCATCAGGCGGGAATGTTCCAACTGCAATTGTTTTTCGGCCTGCTTACGTTCGGTGATGTCTCTAAGAGCAGCAACCCGAAATGTTTTCTTTTTTTCTTTTATGTCTTTGGCTTCAACCTCTACGGGGAATACAGTGCCATCCTTTCTCCTGAGCATCAACCCATATGGTTTTGCAACATTTTTAATAATGTTTTCTTGTATTACTGCATGATACTCTTGTGGAACACATAACTTAATTACGTTTTTGCCGATCAGTTCTTTTCTGGTATAACCAACCATCTTTATAAGAGCTTCATTACAATCTATGACCACTCCATTATTATGGATCAATATTCCCTCAAAAGAGAGAGCAGAAAGTGTTTTAAACCGTTCTTCGCTCTCCTGCAGCGCCACTTCAGCTCGCCTGCTCTTAGCAATACCTATTCCAAGTGCCGTGATGAATGACAAGAGAGAGAGCAAAATTATGATGACTGTCCAAACCAGAGCTTTGTGCTGGGAATAAAAGGAGGAGGGTTTGTTGATCAGGACGCTTTTTGGCGGCAGATCAGACAGGTTAATGCCAAAACGCTTCATCTGCTTGTAATCAAACATGTAGCGATTGGGGCTCTGTCTAAGGATATGAATATTTTTTATTTTTTCTCCATTTAAAATGCGCAAAGCCATTTTTGCTGCGGTCTCTCCCTGAGAAACGCCGCTAATTAATTTACCTCCGAAAATGCCATACCCCAAAATAAAATCCCAAAGGGAATATTGAGGAACACGACTGACTTGATCAACCATCTCAGCAAACTGTCTAAAAAAAATCCGCTGTCTATTTTCATCTTTCAATGAAGCAATTAGAAGCACTATGCTGTCGTCAGATAGTTTCTGTACATTGTCCTGAACTTCTTTAATATTAAGCCCTTCAATAAAACGGACATCCACAGACCCCTTATATGAATCCATCACTTTTTTAACAATTTCTTTATTGGCAAGATACGTTGGAGTATCCGTTCCATAGATGACAATCTGCCTGGTTTTCGGATGCAACCTCAATGCGATATCAATGGTTCCCTTTACTTCAATAGCCTCCACAACTCCGGTATATAGCCTGGTATTTTCCAGCATTGAATCGTGAAAGTTATTTACCCCGCAAAAGACTACAGGTGTCCCAGGAAAAATCTCATCTCGATGCTTTATGAGGAAATTAAGGGCATTGTTATCAACACAAATGATTACGTCAAATCTTTGGTTTCTGAACTTATGTTTATAAATTTCATAAAGTTGTTCCAAATATGTGGCATTAAATATCCTCTTGGTATCCATATATTCGATCTGGATTTCAATATTTTGATCGCTCTCTCTGAAAATGGATTCAATTGTCCTATCGATAGCCTTATCCCAGGAAAGACTGCGATGATACGAATGAAGGATAAAAACTTTTTTTTCTGGTTATCCTGTGCCCACAGGGCAGAGGGAAAGATCATAGAAAAAAATAAGCATAGAAAAAGGCCTGCAGATAGATAAGCGTTGGATATTTTTCTCATATTTATTTCCATCTTTCATCCTTATGTTTGGCAAGATGGTGTACGTTTTATGACCGTCTGACACTTTTACTAATTATTTGTAATTTAATTTTTCAATCATATCAAATTTCTTTTAATATTGAAATAGATTTTGGAGTCTGAACAGTAAAATATTTCCTTTATCAATAATAGGCTTATGGCTGGCTATGTGCTGTCTAGTTTGCAGCTCCCATCTCC
>CAZYDL010000349.1:0-3516 GCA_964646305.1 uncultured Desulfobacula sp.
ATATAATAGACTGCCTTAGACAGTGAATTTTTCATAATATGATGGCCCACAGCCTGGGAGAGATGGCTTTTACCAAGGCCTGTTTTAGCAAGAAGATAAAGTATGCTATATCCTTTTATTTTTCCATGGGCAAGTGAAAGAGATGCAGAATAGGCAAAGTTTGAATTATCGCCAACAACAAAATCATCAAATGTAAATCCTTTTTTAAAAATCCGGCCATTGTCAAACTTCATGCCAAGTCCGGGCAGAGGCATCTGTCTCGATTTGTTTCGTATTAGAGGGATAGCTGGATATGCGCCTGCTTTATTCTTGGTTTTATGATTAATTGTATTATTGGACGATATTTTAAATTCAATATTAACATCATTAATACCAAGCCTTGAAAACTCCTGTTCAAATAGGGGAAGATAATTATCTTTTAAACGTTTGATAAAATAGGAGTTGGGGCTGGACAGCTTAATATCTTGATTATTATATTCAATAAGCTTGACGGGATCTATCCACATTCTATAACTATGGTCAGGCAATGCTTTTTTAAGCTGATATTTTACTTGTTTCCAGGACGACTCCATCTGTTTTTAAACAGCCTCGCTATTGTATTTTAAAATTCAAATTCTTGGTTAATAAAGCAATTCTAACCAGGGGCAATAAATAAAATGATTTTTATTAAAAAGTATGCTTTTTTTTATGTAATTTTTTTTTTGGGGTCAAATCCAATAAGAAGTGTTGACAAAATATTTTCATTTGGCTTGGCATAGTTTTTTAATCTTTTGATTTTATTAGTTTTTTTATGTGGAACAAAGGTTTTCCTTTTAATAACAATCACTTTTTACAACTAGCTATTTTTCCAAGATATTTTAACATTTCAAGATGATTTCGTAATATCAAAAAAAATAAATTTACTTTGATTTACTCTGTTTTACTCTGAATTACATCCAATTAAATAAAAATTGCACCTTTTTTAGAAATCCCAATTTAACAGTGGTTTCACAATTTTATTTTATATCTTTGACCTTTATGTTATAGCTATTGCAATGAAACAATCAAAAAACCTTCCAACCATCGGCATTACCATGGGAGACCCTGTGGGAATCGGCCCTGAAATAGTAATTAAAGCTTTAAACATCCAGGAACTATATACCATATGCAAGCCTGTCATAATTGGGGATTCATCTGTGCTTAAGCAGGCTTTAACACTTTTAAACCTTAATGATATGGTTATCAATTCCATTGATGATCCTAAACAGGGTAAATTTTTATTAAACACTCTGGATGTCATGAACGTTTCAAATATCACCACAAACTATCTATATGAAAGAAAAAATAGTGAAGCTCATATTTCAGGGTGTGACAACAAATCAGGTCTGCCACATGGCAATTCCAGACTTTTAAGGCCTGATATTAAAACCGGAACTGCAATGCTGAACTATCTTGTCAAAGGGATTGATCTTGCCCTGAAAAATAAGATTCATGCCCTTGTGACATGTCCAATTACAAAAACAGCTTTAAAGCTTGCAGGATCTAAATTTCCCGGACATACTGAAATTCTGGCACATAAGACTAATACAAAAAATTATGCAATGATGCTGGCCGGTGAAAAGCTTAAGGTTGTTCTTGTCACCCTTCATATCCCTCTTTCCAAAGTCTGTGGCACTCTTACCACTGAAGATATCATACAAAAAATAGAATTAACCCATACTTCCCTAAAGGAACGTTTTGATATTAAATCCCCAAGATTAGCTGTTGCCGGATTAAACCCCCATGCAGGAGAAGCTTTAATGTTTGGCAGTGAAGAAGAGAAAATCATTGCCCCTGCTGTAAAATTTGCAAATCAGAACGGCTTGAATGTTGAAGGCCCCCTGCCTCCGGATACTGTTTTTTACCAGGCAGTCCATGGCAATAGAGATGGCCATGTTACCAACCAAGGTAAATATGATGCTGTGATCTGCATGTATCATGATCAGGGACTGATTCCCTTTAAGCTGATTCATTTTAAGGACGGGGTAAACACGACATTAGGTCTTCCCATTATCAGGACATCCGTGGATCATGGCACAGCCTATGATATTGCCTGGAAGGGAATTGCAGATCCTTCAAGTCTTGTACAGGCAATTAAAATGGCAATATTCCAGGCCGATAACTGCCATGGAATATAAAAACTTATAAATGAATACAGATAAAATCGTCATCAAAGGTGCCAGGGAACATAATCTTAAAAATATTAATGTTGAGATACCCAAAAACAGTTTAATAGTCATTACAGGGCTTTCAGGATCAGGGAAATCAACCCTTGCCTTTGACACACTATATGCAGAAGGCCAAAGAAGATATGTTGAATCTCTCTCCACATATGCCAGACAATTTTTGGGTCAAATGGATAAACCTGATGTGGATCTTATTGAAGGACTCAGCCCTGCCATATCCATTGAGCAGAAAACTGCCAGCCACAATCCAAGATCAACTGTTGGAACCATAACAGAAATTTATGACTATCTTCGTTTATTATTTGCAAGGGTGGGCAAATCCCATTGTCATAAATGCGGGGCCCCGATTTCATCCATGTCCATTGACCAGATCACTGACCAGGTTACACAGCTTGATGAAAATTCCAGAGTAATGATCTTGTCACCCTTAATTTCAGGGCAGAAAGGCTCCCATGAAAAACTCTTCTCAAAATTAAAAAAAGATGGTTTTGCAAGGGTCAGGGTAAATAATAAAATCCAATTAATAGATGACATTACTGCTTTGGATAAGAACAAAAGACACTATATAGATGCTGTTGTGGACAGGCTTATCATTAAAAACGGCATTGAAAACCGTCTTACCGACTCCCTTGAGCTTGCCCTCTCCCTTGGCCAGGGACAGGTTAATATTCTTGATCTAAGTTTAAACAAAGAGACCCTTTTCAGTGAAAAAGCATCATGTGTAAAATGCAAAATCAGCTATGGGGAATTTACTCCGGCATCTTTTTCTTTTAACTCGCCTAAGGGGGCTTGTCCCAAGTGCGGCGGTTTAGGGTCCATGATAGAGTTTGATCCAGATCTGATTGTTCCAGATCATAATATCTCCCTAAGACAGGGTGCTGTAATCCCATGGGAAGACAAAGATTCTGTACAATTCATGGAGTTCCTTGATGCACTTGTTACCCACTATAAGGAAAATATTTACAAGCCCTTTAAAAAGCTGTCCAGTGAATTTCAGCAGGTATTGCTCCATGGCTCAAAAAAAGAGCAGATACCATTTTATGTTGAAAGAATGGAAAAAAAGATTGTCTATAAAAAAACCTTTGAGGGTATAATACCAAGTTTAAAAAAGCAGTACAATGAGACGGATTCCAACTATACAAAAGAGCAGATAAGAAGATTCATGAATTTTAAAGCCTGCTCTTTTTGTAAAGGCACAAGGCTTAACAAGGCATCAAGTGCTGTTAAAATATCAGGTAAAACCATTCATGAAATCAGCTGCCTTTCCATTGAAAAAACAAACAATTACATCAAATCATTAAGCCTTGAAAAC
>CAZYDL010000350.1:0-3514 GCA_964646305.1 uncultured Desulfobacula sp.
TCCGTGAAGGTGGACGTACTGTTGGCGCCGGTGTTATCGGTGAAATTATAGAGTAGTCCTCAAAAGGAGTAAATTGTGGATAGAGTAAATATTGCTCTTGCATGTACCGAGTGCAAGAGAAGGAATTATACAACAACTAAGAACAAGCGGAAAACTGCAGATAAACTGGAGTTTAAGAAATACTGCAAGTTCTGCAATAAGCATATACTGCATAAAGAGACAAAAATTAAGTAATAGATAGAGAAATTTATAGTTTTCTTGTAGGTCAGTAGCTCTAATTGGCAGAGCTCCGGACTCCAAATCCGGTGGTTGTGGGTTCGAATCCCTCCTGACCTGCCACGTTTTTAATTTTGAGTTTTTAATTTTTAATTATGAATGAAAAGAGATAAAATTTGAACCTTGAATATGATATTTGACAGGATAATTCAAAATTAAGCATTAAAAATTCATAATTATATATTTAGGAGTTATATGTCACGATTACAGAAAAAAAAGGCTGTAAGTGAGAAAAAAAAGAAAGATACTGTTTTAGATGAAAAAACTGATTTAAGCACGGGCTCTGCCAAGGATTCCATATCAAAATCTGCTATGGTGGCAGGTGCAGTGAAAAAAAAGCCTGAAAAAAAAATCGTTGATTCTAAAATAGGTGAACCCAATTTTTTTCAAAGGGCTATTGAATTTTTAAGGGAAGTTCAGATCGAGTTAAAAAAAGTAACTTGGCCAACAAGAAAACAAACCACTGGAACAACCATAGTGGTGATAATTTTTGTTTTTGTTGTTGCAGCTTTCCTTGGAATGTTTGATTTTGGACTTTCAAAACTTGTCCAGATTGTCCTGACATAAGGTAAGGGAGCAAGGTAATTAACATGTCTTTAAAATGGTATATTGTGCAGGTTTATTCAGGCCATGAGCAAAAAGTAAAAATTGCCATGGAAGAGAAGATTCAGGCTTCCAGATATCCTGAAAAATTTGGTGAGATTCTTATCCCCACAGAAAATATTGTGGAATTGGTTAATGGAAAGAAAAAAGAGTCTACACGTAAGTTTTATCCCGGGTATATCCTGGTTAGAATGTATCTTGACAACGAGACATGGCATATTGTGAATTCCACCCAAAAGGTTACAGGCTTTCTTGGTGGAAAAAACAAGCCAGCTCCTATTAGTGATAAAGAGGCAAAAAGTATTGTTGACAAAATGAAACAAGGCGAGGACAAGCCCCAGCCAAAATACTTTTATGAACTTGGAGATGAAGTCAGGGTTGTTGATGGTCCATTTGCAAATTTTAACGGCACTGTGGAAGATGTTTCACCAGATAAGGAAAAAGTAAAAGTTCTGGTAAGTATTTTTGGACGTCCTACACCGGTGGAACTCAATTTTATACAGGTTAGCAAAATATAAATAATTAGATATGAGTAATAGGGCATGAGCTTTATGTATAGGCAGTGAGGTTTTCCTTACACCTTGCATCTCACACCTTAAAACTCAGGAGTAAAAACAATGGCAAAAAAAGTAATGACACAGATAAAGCTTCAGGTTGAAGCAGGAAAAGCCAATCCATCTCCACCTATTGGACCTGCTCTGGGTCAGCATGGTGTGAATATTATGGATTTTTGTAAGGCATTTAATGCTAAAACTGCCAGTGATGCTGGATCCCTCATTCCTGTTGTAATTACAGTTTACCAGGATAGATCTTTTAGCTTTATTACAAAAACACCACCAGCATCCAGATTGTTATTGGCTGCTGCAAAAATTTCAAAAGGCTCTGGTGAACCCAATAGAGATAAGGTTGGAACAGTTACCAGGGATCAACTTGTTGAAATTGCAGAGACAAAAAAAGAAGATTTAAATGCCTCGGATATTGATTCAGCTGTAAAAATTATAGCTGGAACAGCAAGAAGCATGGGAATAGAAGTAGTTTAATGTTAAGTCAAAGAGTAATATTTTAAAGAGAGAGAAGCTTATAATGTCAAAGCGGAGTAAAAAACATACAGAAGCACTTAAAAAGGTTGATAGGCTGGTCCAATACGATCCTAAGGATGCCTTGGAGATCACAGTTTCTTCAAGTTATGCAAAGTTTGATGAAACAGTTGATGTTGCAGTAAGGCTTGGAGTTGATCCTCGCCATGCAGACCAGATGGTTCGTGGTACAGTTGTTTTACCTAATGGGCTTGGAAAAGACGTAAAAGTACTTGTATTTGCAAAGGGTGAGAAAGAGAAAGAAGCACTTGATGCAGGCGCAGACTTTATTGCCGATGAAGACATGGTTAAAAAAATTCAAGGTGGATGGTTTGGTTTTGATAAAGCCGTTGCAACCCCTGATATGATGGGTATGGTTGGAAAACTTGGCAGAGTGCTTGGGCCACGTGGTTTAATGCCAAATGCTAAAACCGGAACCGTGACCTTTGAGCTTGAGAAAGCAATCAATGAGTTAAAATCAGGAAAAATTGATTTTCGAGTTGAAAAAGCTGGTATTATCCATGTTCCAGTGGGAAAGATATCTTTTGGCGCAGAAAAATTAACTGAAAATGTTAAAGCTTTTCTTGATAAAATTACTGCATTAAAACCTGCTTCCAGCAAGGGAACTTATTATAAAACAATCAGTGTGTCCTCAACCATGGGGCCTGGCATAAAGATTGATCCCCTATTGATTAAGTAGTATCAATTATTAGGGTTAATTAAATTTAAGTTTAAGTTTAAGTTTAAGTTTAAGTTTAATAATAGTTAAGCAGATTAAAGTAGTTTAAATGACTGTCATAGACAGTAGGTGTGCTTTTTTTAAAAAGCATATAATCGGATTTGCCGGCCTGCCGAGATAGAAAAATATGGTTTTATTTTGGTTTAAAGTTGGCACCTTCGGAAAAATCTAATTATGGAAGGAGGTGTAAAAAAAATGCTGAATATTTCTCAAAAAAAACAATTGGTTGAAAGACTTGCAAAGGATCTGTCTGAATCACAGATATCAATACTTGTTGACTATAAAGGTCTGGATGTATTGAAAATGACTGATCTGCGTTCCCAGCTGCGAGCTGAGGGCGTTCAGGCTGAAGTCGTTAAAAACACATTGATGAACAGAGCATCTGAAGGAACAGATGCTGCCTTGATGAAAGATTATTTCAAAGGGCCCAATGCCATTGTTTTATCAAAAGATGACCCTGTTGCTCCGGCAAAAATTCTGGTCAATTTTGCCAAAGATAATGATAAACTTGAAATTAAGGCAGGTGCATTTGCAGGCAAACTTCTTGATCTTGAGGAGCTCAAACAGCTGGCAAAAATGCCTTCAAGAGAAGAACTTCTCGGAACAGTGGTTTATACAATTAATGCTGTCCCAACATCACTTGTCAATGTACTTGCAGGTGTCCCAAGAGCTTTTGTTAATGTTCTTAATGCAATTAAAGAGCAAAAAGAGGCTGCTTAGAAATCGGGTCAAATACAGTTTTTGGTTTAAAACGGTTTAAGACTTTAACCGGTCTTATTTTATTTATAAAAGATTTGAAAAATATATTTGTTATGGTTTT
>CAZYDL010000351.1:0-2871 GCA_964646305.1 uncultured Desulfobacula sp.
GGTTAATTGCCTGCTGAGCACGAATAGATTTTTCAAGTTCCAGTAACTGACCGGCAAGTATTGAGAGTTCCTCCCGCCGGGAATCAATTTTTTTAGCTTCCTGGTAATGATATCTGGCTTTTTTTGCCTGTCTCTTTTCAATATCGGAAAAGCCCGAAGAAATATGGGCATCAAAGTTTTGAGTTTTAATGAGTCCAGCCAGCATCTTCAATCGATCCTTCACTCCTCTACGGTCCTGTGCAATACTCAATACCTGCTGTAAAAGGTCATATTCCTTTTGAAGATTATTTTCAGTCCTGGCAGCCTTTGCATCATTTAAAAGCGGAATCAGATAAGGGAGTTTTTTAATTTTCAGCTGGAGTTCCAATGCCTCAGGCGATTGTGGATCGATCAATAAAGCTTTTTTGATATGAAAGTTCGCTCTATCATAAAGATCTTCTGTTAACAACGAGGCAGCCTTTTCCAGATTTTCTTCAAAGATATGATTCGCTTCCCTAATAATTTTCTTTATTAAATTTTTGAGCAACAGGAGATTTTCAGTGGCGATTTGGTAATCTCCATTTGTAAAATTTGACATCACTCTTTTTTTAAGTTCATCTATTTCAACAAATGCATTTTGATTCCAGAGTTCAACGTTGGCAGCCGCCAGGCGGGGTTCCAGTTCGTTTTCATATTCTTGTAGCTTCTCTATAAAATTTTCACGGATTTTTTCTTTATCACCTTTGACCAGCATCTCTTTTGGAGAGACAACAGCCTGTACACTCTTTTTTTTGGAAAAATCAAAAGAGGAAAGGCCAATCACCAATAGACTGCAGAGTAAAATGGCGGCAAGCAGGGCGCTTCCTAACTGTATTCTGCGTTTGCCAATGCTCTGACGAGCTTTCTTTAGTTTTTCTTCAATCACATGATCTCTTATGGTTATAGTTGCACATCAGGTGTCTGCTCTTCAGAATAGATTTTTTGCAGAAATTCACGCCACTGGGCAAATTGTTCCTTTGCATCGCCGGTCAGTTCAACACTCTTTTTTTCAAAGGCAATGACTTGGGGGGATAGATCAATGTCAATGGATTGACCAAGCTCATTTAGTGAGTCACGATGTATCTTTGCCTCCTCACTGGTCTTAAAACTCTTTGAAAGCAAAGAAGCACCGGCTAAACCACCCAGAATTGCCCCTGCAGCACCGGCAGCACTGCTTCCTGTGCTATCAGATCTGGATCCTGACACCCCGGCGAGGACAGCCAGGCCAATTAGAAGGGCACCCCCTATTGCCTGGCCAATACTTTTTCTCCTTGCCTCACGCTCTGCCTGAGTCTCAAAAAGGCTCTGCTCCTGCCACATCAGATAACTTTCATCCATCTGTTCAAAAAAAGAGGCATAGTTGTCCTGTAGGCTGTCAATAAAAAGTTGATCTCTTACCCGAATGGCTTTCACCCGTTTTAACATAGGGTCATTGTCACTGGGTTTGCTCACCAAAAAAAATGTTCCTCGCTTTGTCTCCATGTACTGCATAAAAGCTTTATCAGAAAAATTGGCTCCAAACCTGAGATCTGCAATGTAACTCAGGTCTTCCAACTCCTTTAAAGGATGATCATTGAGTTCATCAATAATTTTAGCAGCAACTTCTTCAAATAAAGGATCATAAGGATCCAGACCTTTATTCCTTTGATCCTTGTAAAAGTCTCCAGACACTTCATGTACAAAAACTTCATCCAACCATCTTTTACCGCTTATATCCACGACCTCTATTGTAATGACAACTTTTTCGCCATTTGACTCCTCAATTCTTCCAAGAATATACAAATCTCCTGTAGCAGTTTTATCCGGTGTTACACGTACTGCACCGAATTGACCTGTTGCTTCCAATTTCCCTTTAAGCTTATAGGCAAAACGGTTGGCTTCAGCCCTGCGCAGTTCCGGCCAGATATCTTTCTTATCATATTTTGACTGATTCTCCGACAGTCCTGGATCAAAAACAGGAATTATAACATCAAGTGTTGGTGCGGTTACCATGGATTCCTTTTTCACATCCTTTGAGTAAGACGAGGATGGAAAAGGACCAACCATTGACGAGGTTTTATTATGGGTTGCACATCCTGAAAGCAAAAATGTGAAAATAATAAAGAGTGTAACTGTTTTTTTTAAGATCATGGCATCTCTCTGCTGTTATTTGGTTGGCAAGCCCTTGTATTTTCTGTACTCATTCCACAACTGCTTACTTTTGACGGGGTCTGTTTCGTTTTCTGCAGCGTATCTTATCTGGGCAGCAAGTGCATCATCATTCCTGGCAGACGGAATATCCTCCGGGAGCTTCCCGTTTGATTTTTTCATATTTTCACGCGTCTTGCCAACTGTCTCATTTTTATCCCGCAAGCTCTGAATTTTATCGGATTCTATCACCTCGGTACCCTTATGTGTAGAACTGTTTTGAGGAGCTTCAGTCCCCGACATTGTTGAGCTTGCAACAGATTCATCGCCCGACATTCCTCCAGCCTCTATTGTTGAATCACCAGCATTGCTTTTTAGCCCATCGCCATTGCTGTTTGCCGCACTTGAAGACTTTGCCATTTCCTTTAACTCCTGGCACAATTCAAATCGATTGAGAGATTCCAAAAAAGCTTTTTCCATAAGCTGAAGACGCTCTTCCTGGGTCAAGCTTGGGTCGTCCACATAGTGAATGCTCACATCTGTACAATCAATAGTTTCTTCAAAACTGTCCTCGGCATAAGCGATGGGTTGAGAAAAAATAGAATACCAGATAAAACTATAAATGGCTATGTGAACAAAGAGTTTTAAATTTTTCAAAACAGCCTCCGTCTTCACAAAAAAAAGTAAAAGTTTTTATAGATGGTGCTTCAATTCCCAATCCCGGTT
>CAZYDL010000351.1:2881-3477 GCA_964646305.1 uncultured Desulfobacula sp.
AAAAAGTAAAAGTTTTTTTGCCTTTTGTCAAGAAACAGCTAAAGCTTTAATAACCCTGAAAAATATGCCCCATCCCAGGAAGAACACAACATGTTGTGTTCTTCCTGGGATGGGGCGAGAGCTATTCGGAAAGAAAAATAGACATTGGTTGTGAGGAATAATTATTGCTAAAATAGACCGGAAAAATTAAAATATGGCTGAATTTGAGTATAGGACACCCGTAATCTCTCAATTCAATTTTAAAAATATCATCCCATGCTTGCTCCAACTCTTCAAAATGGTTTTCAACGCACTTGTAATAAGCGCTTGCTTTGGAATTGCGAGGCTGATAAATATGAAAACCATTTTTAATTGATGATTGTGCCATACTAAACCTGAAATAATGGTAAGATTTTCAGTATATTTCATTTGAAAATTAAATATGGTTGTATAGTATAGAGGTTTTGTTGAAAAAATACAACAATCGTTGAAAAATATAAATAATATAGGAATGATAAATGCGGAGAGCCTAACAAAAACATGCTGTCGGTTGCGACAAGAAGTCGCTTTTAATAATGTTGGGCTTGACCCAACATGCTGTATTACCAGCAGTTTTC
>CAZYDL010000352.1:0-3475 GCA_964646305.1 uncultured Desulfobacula sp.
CAGTAATAATACCAGCTGGGCCAGACCCAATAATTATAACATCATATTTATCCATTCTATTATTCCTTTTCTCCTAAAGATTATTATTAATGAAAATGAGCAAAATGAGTGCCAGAAGGGTTAAATTAGATTTAATAAAACATAACTATCTTAAATAAAAACAAATAACCAAAAGAATAAAACAGAGACCAAGACCAACTTAAGTGTCAGTTTTTTTAACAGTTCGTAAAATCAATTTATCTAAAGTAAAAAAAGACTGTTTATAAAAAATCATAGCTGGCAGCAAAATTGATTTTGGCCATGAACTCATCTTTTCAGCAATTACTTTATTTTGTTAACTGAAAAATTAAGATTACTTGCATTAGCTATAAATCTCACCAAACTTATCAAGACAAACAATATTCATGAACAATAAATTTTATCACAAGTTCAGAATGCTTGCCATAGTCCACCAAATCATAAAATCACCAGAACACATTTGGTATTCTGGTCGATTCAAATAATAATCACCGTACAGTATATTTGGAGATAAAAAACATTATTGTTCAGATCCTGGGAAAAAATTTTTAAATGGGATGAATATATATTATCAACTTGAATATGGTAAAAGGGTCAAAGATGTCGTCCTTGGCGCATATAATGGAATTAAAATGACTATTCTAAGAGTTCGATATACTATATTTAGGGTTACGCAAAACTTGTCAGAACTGAACCCTATGATTACATCATATTGTACCATTTATTTTTTTTCTGGAAATAAACTAAAAAATTCAGGAAACAAGTAAAAATTTATTTGTTGATTTTCCCTGGAGCTCTTTATAGAAATACCAATGGACTATTTTAATGATAAAGCAAAAGCAATGCATTATATTCAGCTATTGATGAATAAATACAATAGTGGGAAAATTACAAATATAACTCGTACGTTTGGGGGCTATACTAATATAAATTATAAAGTCAGTACAGATAAGAGAGATTATCTGCTGAAAATCCATCTAAACAAAAAAGTCGAGGATATTGTTCCCGAAATAAAAATTTTGGAATATCTAAAGACTAAAGATATACCCGCAGCTTATCCTATTCCAGACAGGAAAAATAAATTTATTAATGCTCTTGGCAACGAGAATGCTGTGATATATGAATTTATAGACGGACATCACCCCGAGGTAAATATAGAAACAACAAAACAGATAGGCAAAATTGCTGCCACTTTAAATTTGTTGAAAGTACCGAAGTATTTCATTCAAAAAAACTGGGTGGATATTGATTTTTGTAAAACTGTTATTCAAAAAATTCCTGACGCCGTTTATGCACAGCCCGATATCTTCGAGTATTTCATAGAGCAAACCAACTATCTGGAAAAATCCTTATCGATAAAACTTCCCAGATGTTTAGTACATGGTGATTTGTTTCCTGATAACACAATGTTTAAGGGCAATCAATTGCTTGCTATTTTAGATTTTGAAGCAATTTGTGTTGAAAATTTATTGCATGAACTTGGAACGGCAATCCAAGGATTTTGCTATGTTGATAATAAATTATCAGAAGAACTTTTGTATACTTTTCTTAATGCATATCAGCAATATTACAAACTAAACCAAATCGAGAAAGAACTGCTACCTGCTTACATTCAATGGGGTGCACATTGCATGATCGCTTGGCATTTAATAGGTGTAATGGAAGACAATAATACCATAAAATATAAAAGAGCACAGGAGCTTATTGCACGGGTGAAAAAATTACGAAAAATGTCTTTTTCATTTTAAATAAATATTTTTTCAGAGTCTGTTAAAATGTGATCTATATATTTAGTAGGTTGAATGGGCAAGATTACCGAGCAGGAAACTTGATATATTAGTAACTTGAATTTGAAAGGATTTATTTTATAAAGATTGTCAGGAAATATAGTTGAATGACTGAACTCAGGGTCGCTAAGTTTTCATTGAGTATTGATCAATTTTTAGGTAACTTAAAATGAAAAATTAGCACATGGAATATATTTTATTGTGAAATTTTTATTTAATATTTTACGATGTCTGAAAGTTGAGTGAAGATAGTTCCAAATTAAAATTATTCAAGGTGATATAAATGAGAATAGTGCTTGGAAGCTGTGGGTCAAGAGGAGATGTTCAGCCCATGATCGCAATCTCTCTCTCCTTAAAAAATGCCGGGCATGATGTCCTTTTGATTGGCCCTCCTGAAAAAGCTGCGTGGGCAAGAGAATTAGGCTGTTCATATATGAAATTTGGTCAGGACGTTACTGCATTTTTAGACACAGTTGATAATTCTGCCAGCCTTCGCAGCAACCTTAGCTTTATGGCATTTGTAAAACGTGAAATAGATACCCAGTTTAAAATACTGCCTGAAATTATAAAAAATGCAGACCTGGTAATAGGATCTTCGTTAATGTGTGGCTTGTCTTCTATTTGTGAGGCAATGAAAATTAAATATCAATTTATTGCTTTTGCTCCTATGCTTTTTCCTTCAAGTTTTTATCCTTTTTTACTGATAAAAACACAGACCCTTCCTATATGGTGCAATAAATTGTCCTGGCAGGCTGCCAGATTGATAGACAGGTTCAGCTTAACATTTTTGTTAAACCAGAAGAGAAAAAAAATGCATATTAAGCCTATTGATAATGCATGGAATCATATGCTTGGTGAGAAAACAATTGTAGTTTGTGACAGTCAGGTCGCAAAAGTATCACTGGATGTTAAGCATAATTTTATTCAAACAGGATACCCTCATCTGGAGTTGCCATGTAAGCCTCTGCCTGAACTTGACAGATTCCTTGAAAATGGTACAAGACCAATATATGCAGGATTTGGCAGTATGCCGCCAATAGAACAAAAAAGAAATATTCCTCTGCTTGTAAGTGCAGCAAAAAAACTTGGAAAAAGAGTTATTATTTCTAAATTCTGGGAAGGAGAATCAGAATATCAATTTGATGATGATGTCTTTTTTATTAAAAACTACCCACATTTAGACCTCTTTCCAAAGACAGATGCAGTCATTCATCATGGAGGGGCAGGAACTACTGCCACTGCGGCAGTATCAGGCGTTCCCCAGATAATTATACCTCATATTCTGGATCAGTATTATCATGGACATCAGATTTATTTATCTAATCTTGGACCAAAACCTGTCTGGCGCACAAGACTAACAGCAGACAAATTAGCAGCTTCATTAAAAACTGCTCTTTTTTCCAATAATATAAAACAAAACGCGAGGGTAACGGCAAGCCGAATTGATAAAAATAGGTCATTAAAGCTTATAGTAAAAGCAGTTGAAGAATCTTGTTTATGATCAGATAGTTCTAATTCAAGCCAGGCATTTTATGACATTTTCACGCCGCCGCTAACAAAGGCTATATGTTGTGGCTGGAAGAATTCAAACTCTCTGGTTTTCCATTCATCTTACTTGGAGATTAGCATTCCCAGGCCAAACATGCCGGGACGGGTTATGGGTTATATTT
>CAZYDL010000353.1:0-3462 GCA_964646305.1 uncultured Desulfobacula sp.
GTAACTTAGGAATTTATGCGGTATTTCGGGGATATTAAAGCGACTCTCTACAATTTATATGTTCAAAAGTCATTTTGATTAATGGAAAAGGAAAGAAGTGCATAATCCGTTAACCAGAGATATTCATTTTTATTATCCTGATTGCCCCCTGGATTAAAATAAACATCTCCACAGGATTTAAGGTAGTCATAGCGCTTATATTGACAGCAAATAGAATCGTCTTCAACCCAAATTTTCCCATTCGATTTACCTATAATTTTATCACCTTTTGACAATGAAAGTATGGACGTTCCATCCTTGGAATTAGACCTTGACCACAGAAGACCAAAATAAAAACCAGATAAAATTTTCCCGGTTACCAGTTTTTCAATTTCCTGCTGACTGAGTTTCTGGTCTTTTTGTACTTTAGAATAATTTAATAAACCCTCTTTATAATCTGTTTTGCCTGCTTTGATAAAACCCTCAATGTAACGTTCAAACACTTCTGAATTTTTATATGACATTAAAAAATAGAGGTCCTGGACCCCAGGACAGTAGCTATGTCAGGAAAAATACTCATCCAGTGCTTTCTTTGCTTTAATATCATTCCCAAGAAATGCATAGGATGAAGCAAGAAAGCCATGGAGGGCCTTTTTTTCAGGATAATCTTTTAACTCTTTTTCTATGTATTGAACTGCCTGCTCATAATCCCCCATGAAAAAATACGCCACCCCAATACCTCCTGTGCTTTTATGCAGAGGATCTAACATAATTGCTTTTTTATGTTGAATTATTGCTTTCTCTGGATTGTCACAGCAAAGCAATACCAGACCGTATGCAGATAACGCATCAGA
This sequence comes from uncultured Desulfobacula sp., assembly GCA_964646305.1. Taxonomy (GTDB): domain Bacteria; phylum Desulfobacterota; class Desulfobacteria; order Desulfobacterales; family Desulfobacteraceae; genus Desulfobacula. The sequence goes on from CAZYDL010000353.1 coordinate 834, forward strand.
ATCACTGGGCGAAATATTCACAGCTTTTTTTGCAAAATCTAATGCCTTGTTGAAATTTCGTTTAGATAATTCATGAAAAGCCAAAACCTGATAAGTTTTTGATGTTGGTTTTTTCATTGACAATTCAAGGTGATGCAGGGATAAAAGCCGGCAGGTTATAAATCCTTTACCTATTGCATCCCAGAATTTCTTTCCCCCATAAAGTGCTTTGCGATAGAGATAGGCCAGGGTAGCATGTGCCTGACTGTAATCTGAATCTAATTTCACAGCTTGTTTAAAATATTCTATTGCTTTGGCATAATCATTAGGTGTAAATCTTCTCATATGATCCACACCTCTTAAATATGCATCATATGCTTCCAAATTCTGTGTCCCCTTTTCAGCAAGTTTTTCTTTTTCACGCGGGGATAATTTCAATTCAAGGGCGGAAACAATTTTTTCTGTGACCTGATCCTGCAGTTTAAATACTTCATCAATTGCACCATCACCATCGTAAGTTTCTGCCCAGACATGGTGATCAGTTTTTCCATCAATAAGCTGTGCTATTATGCGTATTGTATTGCCTGCTTTTTGTACGCTGCCCTCAAGGACATAACCAACGTTAAGTTCTTTTGCAATTTCCTGGATATTTCTATGCTTACCCTTATATGTAAAAGTTGAATTTTTCGAAATTACGAGAAGATTTTCAATCTTTGCCAGACTGCTGATCAAAACATCAGTAATCCCATCACTGAAATACTCCTGTTCAGGGTCGCCACTCATGTTGTCAAAGGGAAGCACTGCAATGGAAGGTTTCTCTGGTAATGGTAAAGCCATTTTTTCTATGGAAGCGGGTTCAAATTCAGGAGCTGCAGGTTTTTGAAAAAAAAGATATCCAATTAAAATTATTGAAGCAACAATAATAGCCGACCATGCCAGGGTCTTTAATAATGGCTTAGGTTCCTCGCCGATTAGTTTGCCTGCATCTTCCGATTCCATCAGAACTTTGTAAACCCTTACCGGGTGTTTGATATTCTTTACACTATGATCGCCAAGATATTCATAGCCAAAGTTAAGTTTGTTTCGGATATGACCATAGGCATTCCTTGAGATGCACACACCACCAGGGTCAGCAAGCCCTTCAATCCGAGCTGCAATATTAACCCCTTCACCGTACAGGCTGTCACCATCCTGTACAACATCACCAATGTTGACTCCAATACGGAACTCCAGCCGTTTGTCATCTGGCAAATCTGCATTTTTTACTTTTAATGCACTCTGGATTTCCACAGAACATTGAACAGCATTTACCACACTTGCGAACTCAGCAAGCAAGTTATCACCGGGAGCATCAACAACACGGCCGGAATGTTGCTTAACTAATTCTGACATGATGATCCGGTACTCTTTCAGTATTTTGATCGTGGAGGCTTCATCATTGGTCATGAGAAGACTGTAACCTTTGACATCGGCACTGAGGATAGCTCTGAGCTTTCTTGTAACTTTTTGTTCTGTGCTCATTTAATCACCTGTCTGTTGGATTGATGGTTACAGAACTTGATAAATGAGAAAGTATAGAATAGTGCAAGAGTGCAATATATGGAGATTGTAATATCAAATCAGGGTGTGTGTGCAGCTTTCAAGAATATACAAACTGCTTAATGATGGGTCAAGGATTATTTGGTTTACTCCTGACATATTGAAAGATTTATAGCACTTTGAATTCCTGGATTCTGTTTCAAGCTCAGACCTAAGACTGGAATTGTAATGTAAATATACTTCCTCCGGTAGACCTGCATTCTGAAAAAGAAGCAATATTTTTACAGTTCTCAATATTTCCAGGGCATATATCCATATCCCCGGGTAAAAATTGGCACCTTGTGCTATTAAAATTAATATCAAATCCATGGCGTTCTGCCAGGGTTTTAATGCGGAGCAGATCAGCGCCGGATCCTCCCGCATTAAATTCATAGGGTTTTTTTGAAGAATAAAGACTGGTATCCTGGGTATGAAAGAAACCGCCGAATATTAAACCTTGGTTTTCCCTGGTAATACCGACACCATAATCCTGGATTTTAATTTCAATTTTATCATTTGCAAATTTAGTGCTGACAATAATTAACCCATGATCCGGTGTGTTTTCAACGGCATTTTTAATAAGACCTTTACAGGCTTTTGTTAGAATAGATTTATCCATAAAAAGAGAAACGTTATTGTCTAAATCACAATCTATTGAAATTTTACGATTTCCCATGGCCTGGCGGGCATTATTGCAGATTGTTTCAATAAATGCTTTCACATGAATTTTTTCGTTACTGATCTCTTTTACGGGAATCAAGGATTCAACTTGTTCAAGCAGCAAAGGTATTAATTGTGAAAACCTGTCATCTCTATCCTTAATGTTATTCAGCAGAAAAACCATGCTTTCAATTAAATGGACCAGGCGCTGTTGATTCTGGGCAGCTATTGCTACGTCTTTCGTGAGAATATCATCTGTTTTTCCCTGTAAATCTATTAACCTGTGAACATTGCGTAAGCCTCGTTGAATAGTTTTATCCAGCCCTGTATGTTCCGTACCGGCAAGTCTTTTATTAATAAGGGTTAATGCACTTAAAATAATGGACACCGGAGTCTTAAGTTCATGGGAAAT
>CAZYDL010000354.1:0-3451 GCA_964646305.1 uncultured Desulfobacula sp.
GGAGACAAACTTGCAGGCCATTTATTATCAAGCTTTGGATATGATATATGGGACAGCATTATTCCTGTAACATCACAAACACTTGCATCCTTAAAAGGCTTTATATCTGATTGTTCAAGGATTTTAAGATCACTATTTAAAATTGGAAGATGAAAATGGGAATCTTTAATTGTTCTGCCAATTCCTGGAAAATGCTTTGCCACGGCCATAATTTTTTTTTTCTGCAGGCCGCAAATTACTTTTGTACCAAGTTTTGATACCTGCTGTGCATCACCCTTAAATGCCCTGGTTTTCATTATGCTGTCCACACCGTCAGGCACAACATCGAGAACCGGAGCAAAATTCATATTGATTCCAACCTGTTTTAATTCATCTGCTGTTATTGAGGCAAAATTTTTGGCATCATCAACAGATTCAATAAAAGGGTTTCCCTTGAATATGGTAAAAGGTTTTTTAAGCCTTGCAACGGTACCTCCTTCCTGATCAACAGCAATAAACAGAGGTGGAAGCCCGTATTTTTTTGCATACTTCTGGCACTGGCTGCAAAGTTCAGCTACCTGTTCCGGGGTTTTAATATTTCTCTTAAAAAGTATAATTCCACAGGCTTTAATTGTATTAATTATATATTTTAACTCATCATTAAGCTCAATACCGTCGAATCCGAGCATTAAGCGCTGCCCTGCCATTAAATTTATGGTTTTTTCATCTGTTTCCATTTTATTTTCTTGACGCGCCTTATGTTTAAAGATTAAAACAAGTTCTTTTTTAACATAAAGATTTTTTTTTTAACATAAAGATCTTTTAAACACATAATTTTAAAACAAAATGAAACCAGGCGCTTTAAAATCAGATTTAATTCTAATCCTTACTGCAACTATCTGGGGACTTGCCTTTGTGGCCCAGAGAATTGGAATGGAGTATGTAGGACCTTTTACTTTCAATGGCCTTCGTTTTGTCCTGGGAAGCATCTCTTTGCTGCCTGTTATCTTTTTAACCCGCAAGTCAACCTCCTGGGAAAATAATACCGGTTTAGTAAGATCCGGTACCATTGCAGGCATTGTTCTTTTTTTTGCCATCTCTTTGCAACAGGTGGGTCTGGTCTATACAACAGCAGGTAAAGCTGGTTTTATCACTGGTCTTTATGTTGTCTTTGTCCCCATTTTTGCCTTTTTATTCAAACAGGGCAAAACCAGCACTGCCACATGGTTTGGTGCGATCCTTGCCTGTATTGGCATGTATTTATTAAGTGTAACCAAAAATATGGATATAAACAAAGGTGATGTTCTTGTTCTATTGTCAGGTATCTGCTTTGCCTTTCATCTAATCATCATTGGAAAAATGACCAATAAATTTAACACAACATGGCTTTCACTGTTTCAATGCGTTGTATGCTCAATTTTAAGTTTGATTGTTGCCGCCATATTTGAAACCTTTATTCTCTCAGACATTTTAAGCATTACCCTGCCTTTAATATATGGTGGTGTGTTCTCGGTTGGGATAGCTTACTCTTTACAGATATATGGACAAAAAAACAGCCTGGCCTCCCATGCTGCAATCATACTAAGTCTTGAAGCAGTTGTAGCAGCCCTTGGCGGCTGGATAATTTTAAACGAAGTACTGTCTGGCCGTGGCATTTTCGGGTGCACACTAATGTTTGCCGGCATGTTGATATCACAACTGTTTACAAAAAAACTTACTTGAACTAATATGATTGCCAAAACTTTTCTTAGCAATCATATTTAAATTGACGTTTTGTACCTGCCATATTAATATCGCAAAATAAAATTACTTTGAAATTAAATTACCTATGGATTTTAAAAAAACAGAGGGAGAAAACAGATGAACATTAACATAGAGCAACTCATAGATTCAGTCACCTTATGGTTAACAACCTATTCAATTAAAATTGTGGCAGCTGTATTAATTTTTCTTGTTGGGAAATGGCTCTGCCGCAAAATATCAAACCTGCTGACAAAGCTTTTAGAGAAAAACCGTGTGGATGTCACCCTGATACGATTTTTAGACAGCATTGTATACTATACACTTTTAATCATGGTATTGATAGCAGTGGCAGGGCAGCTGGGTATAAACACCACATCTTTTCTTACCATTATTGGTGCGGCAGGTCTTGCTGTGGGTCTTGCACTCAAGGATTCACTTTCAAATTTTGCATCGGGTGTTATGCTCATAATGTTCCGTCCATATAGAGTCGGTGATTTTGTGGAGGTGGGTGGTGTTGCAGGAACCGTTCAAAGTGTTGATATTTTTAATACCGTCATACATTCCCCTGATAACCAAAAATATATTGTGCCCAATGCAAAGATTACCACTGATGTCATTAAAAATGTTACTGCCAATGACACCCGCCGGGTTGATCTGGTGGCCGGTATTGGTTATGATGATGATATCCTCAAAGCAAAAAATATCCTTGAAAAAATTCTCAAAAGTGAAAAAAGAATCCTTGAAAACCCGGCATCCAATATAGCTGTTTCTGAACTTGCCGACAGCAGCGTGAATTTTGTTGTCCGCCCCTGGGTAAAAACGTCAGACTATTGGGATGTTTATTTTGCATTAACAGAAGCGATAAAAATCAATTTTGACAAAGAAGGTATCAGCATACCCTATCCCCAGCAGGATGTACATCTGTTTTCAGAACAAAAAGATAAATAATTGTTCCAAAAAAACAAATCCTGTTAATAACTGCCAAGGGCAGATTTGGTCTCTAACCCTTATCTGCCCGTACTAACCTGGATGCCACACCAAAAATATAAATGTCTGTGATAAATTTAGAGACCTTTGAATAACTTTCATAAAGATTGCAGATCATTAACAAACAAAATTGCAATCAGGCATAAACATGTATTTCAAGACTCTGTTTTTTCTGACTGAATTCTCTTTCAAGCCTGTCTTTTTCCAGGAGGTACTCTCGTTCAAGCTGTTGAGCATCGCTATTATAACTTTGCTCAAGAGTAGTTTTTTTCCCCTGATATGTTTGTTGAAGTGCCCTTGCCTTACTGGAAATGTTTACAGTATCACTGTTTTCTTTATCGCTTGAAGAAGAACGAGCCTCACGATCTGAAGATTGAGCTGTATTAGAAGCATTAAGTTGAGCCTGGTATCCAGTTAAATTATTGATTCCGGATGTAGTGGTCAACATTTTTTCCCTCACTAACCTGATGGCTACAGGTTCTTATATGAATAATCAGGCAGATAACATTCCATAAAAAAATTATGTTTATTCCTTGCCTTTCTACCTTTATTTAGAATAAACTCTTATCAGGCAGGTGTCAAGTGCTTGAAGAGCAAATCTAATATCCCAGAAATATGGATGATTTTTCCTTAACAATAAAAAAATTTTAACACCCAGTGCAGACGGATTTATATAACAAAACAATTACTATTTCCTTTTTTGAATATTTTTTATTTCCCAGGCGATCCTGTTAATTTCATC
>CAZYDL010000355.1:0-3422 GCA_964646305.1 uncultured Desulfobacula sp.
AAAAAATCCTATACAGGAATAAAGAATAGAGATATAATTATTATTTTTGAAAATTTAACACAATTATTCTTCACCGGGATATAGATCATATGGCGCATCAAAATGAATGTAATCGGTGCGGCACCTGCTGCGAAAAGGGCGGTCCTGCATTACACACCCAGGACTTACCCTTAATAGAAAAAGGGTTTCTATCCTTTGAAAAAATCATTACCATCAGGAACGGTGAACTTGCTCATGATCCGGTCTCAAATTCCATTGAGCCTGTAAAAACTGAGCTCTTAAAAATCCGCGGAATAAAGGATTCATGGACCTGTATCTTTTACGATAAAACCCGGAATGGATGCACTATATACGATCATCGCCCCCTTGCCTGCAAGATTCTTAAATGCTGGGACACAGATGATATTTTAGAGCTTGCCGGCAAAGATCTCCTTTCAAGGCTTGATATTGTGAAAGAGGGCAATCCGTTGAGAGAACGACTAATTGAGCATGAAGAACTGTTTCCATGCCCCGATCTAAAAACAATTTCCCGGACAATTTCCCGTTCATCCAAGAAAACTGTCAAAAAGCTTGAACGGATCATTAATAAAGATCTTGCTTATCGTATCCGGGCAATCGATGAATTTAATCTCTCGGTTTCACAAGAGATGTTCTATTTTGGTCGGCCGCTTTTCCAGCTACTTATACCTCTTGGGTTTACCACCAGAGAAACTTCCTCGGGAATCAAATTGAGGTTTTCACAAGCTCCTTCCAGTTCTGCAAAGTGAGCTAATAACGGAGCAACAAATCATTCGGCCTATGTTTAAAGATTTGAAGAAAAGGGATCAAATCTTCAGTTGACTCTTGTTGGATAAAATAAACAAACACAACAAGAAACATGCGACGGCCCAGCCGCAGATATTCAAGTTATATTTTTTGAAAGTGGATTGAGAAAATTAATAGTGAGCTTTGATCAGCTCACTTTACAGGAGTGGGGGCTTTTTAATTATCATTGAACGTTCCATTTTATTTTCCATTTTTCATATTCTACAGGACGTAAGCGGTAACGGGCAATATTACCATCATGCAGACTCATCAATTCTGTCTCTACAACTTCAACAAAACGCTTTTGTTCATTCAAGTCAATTTTTTCAACTGCACTATGTTTTATGAAAGACACGGCCAATTTTTTATTCATAACACCAAGTACAACATCTTTTACAACATTATAAATGAGTGTACGGTGGTGAAGCCGGAACGGGTCAGGCTCTCCAAGTGAACTGCGTACGGCTGAATAGCGGGTACAAGAACGCTCATATGCCCATACAAAAACATCCCTGAGCAACTCAATTTTATTCAGTTCATATACACCTATCAGTCCATCAATATAGGCTTGTTCAGGTACATCAACAAATGAAAGAGGGCATAGATTATCTCGAATAAGGGAAATATTTGCAGACAGACGCGAAACCCTCTTGTTTACATCCTCGAAGGGCTGAAGATACGGCAAATGAACCATCACAAAAAAAGCCTGTTCAAACGAATTTTCAATTGCAGTGGCTTTTTCAAGCACTTTCAGAAAAGACTCTTTTATCAATTGCGGTACTTCCAAGGGAATATAAACTGTCCCGCTTATCCCAACAGGAATGACACGCAATCTCCCACACGCTCTTGGATCGGCCAACAGATTGTCCGATAAAAGCGCATGAAGATTGCAAATTGTATAACTGTTGAATCCTACTTCCCGGGCCTGTTCCACTAAGAGTTCGATAGCAGCCTTGTGGTTCAGAATCATTTGTGCTTCTTTAGCCTGTTTTCCCTCGGCTACCTCACCGAATTCAAGTAGACGATCTGTTTCAAGTAAGGAGTAGGTATTGCCCTCCAGGCGACTTGAATTCCATGACAGGTCAATCAAAATACGATTAAATATCTGCCGTGCATATGTTCCGGCTGGTCGGTGGTCATCCATTGATTGCCCAATTTCATAAAGACGTTGCCGAATCTCAAGAGAAAGGTAGAAGGTAGTATTGGGAATATAATCATCAATAAAATTTCTATTATACCCCACAGGCTGACGGTTTTGAACCGGTTGTCGTACCACCTGCTTAACTTGCTCTCCTTCCTGAGATACCGGAATATATACCTCAAATCTGGCATGAGACTTAATTTTAATAGTGGCAGTTCCATCTAATACGACGTTTTTTTTCTTAATGTATCTGCTGCCTCTTCCCCTGCCTTTTAGGAGCAGCTTTTTCTGAGCTACAAGTTGTCCCAGACGGCGTTGAAGCGTCCTGCGTGGTATCAATTTTTCCATGACGGCGCTGATATCTTTAACAGACGCGCCCTCAGTAAATTGACCAACTGCACTCAGAACAGCATCTAACTCATTTTTTGGTATATGTTTTGGCATGATAACAATATGGCACATTTTTCATAATTGCGCCATATAAAAAAGAATCGTGACACAATTATGAAAATTGCGCCATATAAAAAAAGCAAGTTAGAAGCCTAAAAATAATATTTATGGAATTTCAAAAAGTCGATAAAACCAATATTGGCATCTTATCCAACTTAAGAATTAAGAAAGAAAAAATTATTCAGTTTCTTACCTTTAAGGTATTATTTAAACAATTTGTACAAACCCTGAGTCCCATCATTTTCCAAGCCTTTATCTGCCATCTTTTTATACAATGATATGGCAAGATCAAGCCCTGGGGTTTCAAGCCCTAACTCCTTTGAAGATATGGCAGCAATCTTCATATCTTTTCTAAAATGCTTGATATAAAAGCCTGGTTCAAAATTTTTGGCAATGATCCGTGGTCCCAGGTTATTCAATGACCATGATCCGGCTGAACCCTGGCCAATGCTTTTTAAGACTGTTTCAGGATCAAGCCCTGATTTTTCAGCATAGGCAATAGCCTCACACACTCCTATCATACCAGCAGCAATGGCTATCTGATTTGAAATTTTGGCATGCTGACCTGCTCCGGATTTTCCCTGAAGTTCAATGTTTTTGCCCATAATTTTAAAAAGGGGAAGAATTTGATCAAAAATATTTTTATCACCACCAGCCATGATGGTAAGACTTGCATTCCTGGCTCCAATATCACCTCCTGAGACTGGAGCATCAAGTGAGTCAATTTTTTTTTCTTTTGCCTGATCATGTATTTTCACTGCAAGATCAGGGCTTGATGTGGTCATATCAATTACAACACTTCCATTTTTTGCATGATTTAAAATACCATTTTCCCCAAAATAAATTACTTCAACATCAGCAGGAAATCCCACAATGGTGATAATGACATCACATTTTCTGCTTAGTTCAGGCACAGAATTTTCCCAGATACCGCCTTGTGCAATAATTGTCTCACCTTTTTTCTTTGTACGTGTATAAACATGTAATTCATACCCGGCATTCACAATATGCCCTGCCATGCTTTGGC
>CAZYDL010000356.1:0-3419 GCA_964646305.1 uncultured Desulfobacula sp.
GAACTTATTTCTCCATGATCGGTGCAGCCGGTGGAATGCTCATGGCAGCTTTCCAGGTGTTGGTTGTTAACACCATGGGACCTGTGGGTATCAATGCAGCAAACGTATTAAAACCCTCCAATATAGCCCTGACCCTGTTTTCTCCCTTAGGATCATTTTATCAGTTTGCAGTGGTTGAAAAACGCGTTGCATGGCCCGTGGGACTCTCCTTTGGGGCAGGTATTTTTATCGGCTCCATCTGGCTTGGTAAATATGTATCTGCCGTTCTTCCCATGCAAGCTTACAAAGAGTGGCTGGCCATCCTGGTGGTTATCATGGGAGTTAAGACCCTGATGGAAATGACACCTGCGTCCATGAATAAAAGAAAAAGCATCAAGGCCATGACCCAGAAATTTAATAAAGAGGTTAAAGCAGCCAAGGCTGAGGGCCGTTCAGCACAAATGGGAAGTATTGAACCTGTAAAATCAGGCCTGACCGATTATCGGTTTAAGTTCTGGGGTGAAGAATTTACAATAAACCCACTGCTTTTTGCCTTCCTCGGTATTTTCATTGGTATCGTATCACGCTCCTTTGGTATTGGCGGCGGATTCCTTCTTGTTCCAGCCATGACAACTTTGGCCGGTCTTCCCATGTATGTTGCTGTTCCCATATCCTTGATCGGAACCTGTTTTTCCAGTATTGGTTCCTTTATCGGATATCTCATGGCAGGATACCTGCCGGACATGACTCTTGGTATTTCCATTATCATCGGAGGAGTCGCAGGTGGTATGCTTGGTAGTCGTGCCCAGAAAATGTTCTCTGAAATGACCTTAAAGATTGTTCTTGCAATTACAATGTTCTTCTTGTTCTTCAGGTTCTTTAAGATTGAAATCTGGATATAACTGCCACGGGCAGACCTGATATCGCACTCAGCTCTGCCCGCATTAAAATATGAAAGTTGATTATAAATTCGTAATTACTTTCATATAAACCATTATAAATAGTAAATGAACCTTGAAACCCGTGTGCTGAATCTCTATAATGATTGAATCAGCCACGGGTTTTATTTTAAGGAAGTAGGTTATGGACGATTTTATGGACAGGGTGTGGGAACCGATAGAAGCATTTTTAAACGGTGCGGTGGTGTTTATAGATACACTGTTTGCTCCCCTTGAGATCTTCGGCCCGGCAGTTGTGATATTTACTCTTGCATTTTTGGTTGTTATTATAACGAGAACTATAGCACAATTTTATGTAACCAAAAGATATATCAAGCTGGAAAAACAATATAATTACTGGCAGGGTATACGGGAGGAGGCAATGAAGCATCCTGACATGGAAAAAGGCAAACGTCTGGCAAAAAATATTGACCAGGCAGAACTCAATAAGGCCTATTATGATTATTTCTTTGAAGGATTGTTAAAGCATTTTATCGTCAATGTGTTTCCTATATTGCTGATGGTTTCCTATATAACAAAGGTGTATACACCCCAAAACCTTTTAAAACGGTTTGGAGAAGAGTATATATTTTCATTCTCTTTTGGCTCTTCGTCTCCCATAAATGTAAGTTCTATGCTATGGTTTGTCATTTGCCTTATTTTATCATTTATTCTTTTTGCGGTTTTGAAAAAAATCTTTAAAAAAAATAGATCTGTCAAAAATGAAAGTAAATAACCGCCATGTACCCTAAAGGGCAGAAGCTGGCGGATCTGGTTATCCACCCCACAATGCCCAGAGGGCAGAAACCAAAGCATGAAAGAGTCAACGCTGTGAACTTGTTTTTTCATATAAACATAAAATTATTTTCTAGCTTATTATTATTTGGAGTTGTCTTGGGCATAATCTTGATACCTTCTGAAGGGTATGCCATACAGCTTCACGCAAGTTCAGAAGGAATTATTACACACCAGATAGGGCATCTTTTTTTTCTTTTTTCCATGGGAGCTCTGATTTTTACTATTACAGGAAAAGGGTTGGACAAACAGCAAGGCTGGCGTTTAATTCAATACTCAGCATTCTTTTTTATTCTGTGGAATCTCGATGCTTTCATGGCTCATTTCTTGGATAACCAGATTCATGCCGTAAAAATTGAAAATATTGCTTTATATAAGATAAAACTGATTACCAATAATAATTCATCTCTTCTGGCATGGTTTTACTATGCTTTAAAGCTTGATCATCTCTTATGTGTTCCTGCCATATTTTTCCTGTATAAAGGTCTTTCAAGTCTTGTCAAAGAGCAAAAGCATGTCATGGAAAATAAGGACATTTCATGACGGTTTCATTTATTCCCATACTGGCAGTGGATGTTTTAGGCTCTATAGCCATGGTGGTAATTGCTCTGCTATCCCTCTATAAGGCGAAAGTATTAAGGGGATTAGATCCTGATAATGCAGTATTTCTCTATCTATTATGGATCAGCAGTGGATTTACAATTTTTGCTGTATCAAGAGGCTTTGGTCATATTTTAAAGCAATTTCTCGTTCTTTCACAAAACCCGGATATCTGGTATGGTATCAGTTCTTATTCAGGAAGCGTTAACACGGTATCATTTATGCTGGTCGGTCTGGTCACCCTTTTTTTTAATCAGAACTGGAATATCAATGAACAAATTCTTTCTGGACGAAAAAAACTTGAAGAGACACACATTAAACTTGTTGATTTGAACCAGACTTTGGAAAATAAAGTTATTGAAAGAACAGAAATGCTGACAAGCAGTGAACATAAATGCCGCAGAATATTTGAACAGTCTCTCGATACTATTATTGTAACAGATTCTGAATTCAAAATCATGGAAACAAATCATGCAGGTATTGAACTTACAGGTTATACCCACGATGAAATGACCATGGATGCTCTGACAATTGGTGACTTCTTTACTGACTCTTCTGAGTGGAAAAAAATTCATAGTCACATTGATACCCATGAGTATATTTTAAACGAGGAAGTTGAATTTTTAAGACCTGACAATACATCTTTACTTGTTCTTATTACAGGAGGTGTGGATTATGGTGCGTTTGGAGGTGCAAAATCCTTTCATTTTATTATTAAAAATATAAATGAAAAAAGGCAGATGGAAAGGCAGATTGCCCAGGCAGACAAGCTTGCTGCCATAGGAGAGCTTTCTGCAGGTGTTGCCCATGAAATAAATAATCCCCTTGGAATCATTCTTGGTTATACACAATTGTTGCTAAAAGAATCCACCAAGTTTCACGATGATTTAAAAATCATAGAAAAGCATGTGAAAAATTGTAAGATAGTTGTATCAGATCTTCTCTCTTTTTCAAGAAAAGGCTCTTCTCAAATGTCTATTATTGATATTAACAGGGTAGTGGATGGTGTAATTAAATTTTTATCCAATAATTCAGATTTTCGAAATATTGAATTGCTGTTTAAACCATATACAAAAGAGCATCTTAATCTTCTTGGAAATGAACAGG
>CAZYDL010000357.1:0-3400 GCA_964646305.1 uncultured Desulfobacula sp.
CTTCAACCTGTTTTTCAATAAAAGGGAAAAGAACCCCTTGCACTTCAAACCAAATCTGTGATAATTTTCTCATAAAGCTGCTTCTCTGGTCCAGTTGTTTTTTGTCATGATTAAACTACTGAAACATACCATATTAGCAGCTTTTCATCAATTATTAACTCTCGTTGATTATAGAAATTTAAAAATATTTTTTATTTCTGCAAGAGGCTCATGTTTATAATTAATAATTTATTTTCTGTTTATACGCTCTATTTTTTTTATGGCCTGGCCTTTCTTTTTTTAGGGGCATCAATTGCTCTGAAAGATATGAAAGCCAGCAAGTTGAAAATATCAGGCAATTTATGGCTCTTGTCCCTTTTTGGGTTTGCACACGGTTCACATGAGTGGATTGCCCTTTTTCTTCTCAGCAATACCCGGCAATATTCATCCAATGAAATATACATAATGAAACTGCTGTCACTTATAATAGTAGGGCTTTCATTTTTATTTCTTCTGTTATTCGGGTTGTCGCTGATTTATTCCATTAATCAACACAAGTATGTCAAATGGATGAAACCATGTGCCATTATATTGTTTTTTCTTACACTGGCATATTTCTTCACATTTAAATCCAACTATGAGCATCTTGATTTTTTGAATATTGTAAATAATTTTTTTAGAAAAACTTTTGGATTAATTGGCAGCCTGTCAGCAAGTTATGGATTAATTCTATATTCCAGGGAAGTAAAAAAAATCAGCGCCCCTATTTCCAGATATTTTTATTATTCAGGTATAGGGTTTTGTTTTTACGGAATTTTTGCAGGTCTTATTCCCTCCCACGTTAAAATCCCACTCCTTTTAATGCCAGTTGAATTTTTCCGGGGTCTCTGTGCAGTTTTGATCACCTATTTTCTTTTTAAGGCGCTGAATATTTTTGATATTTATACAAGAAAAAAACTGGAAGAACAGCTTAAAAAACAGGCTCAATCTGAAAAAATGACATCACTTGGATTGCTGTCTGCCGGTGTTGCCCATGAAATCAACACACCCCTGACCAATGCATCGCTTAATATGCAAATGTTGAAAAGTCAGTTCAAAACTACTTTAAATGATGAAAAAATTCAAAAAAAAATGGATGCCATTGATAGAAATATTGATCGGGCTTCAATTATTGCAAAAGAGCTGCTACAATTTTCACAAACCCAGGAAACAATTTTATTTCCAATGGATGTCAATCAGGTCTTAAATAATACCATGGCTCATTTAAATGAAAAATTAGGAGCCATTAAGGTTACGCTCCAGCAAGAAGAGGATCTACCCGAAGTTGAGCTGAATGCTGCCAAACTTGAACAGGTTTTCCTCAATGTGATTAATAATTCCATCGAGGCCATGGAGGGCAGTGGGAAATTATTTATTACAACCAAACAGGTAAGCAAAGAAGTTCATATAATGATTTCAGACAATGGTACCGGCATTTCTCAAGAGCATTTAGTAAAAATTTTTGATCCCTTTTTCACTACAAAAGAGACAAATTCCGGAACCGGGTTAGGACTTTCAATCAGCCATGGGATTATTGAACAGCACAAGGGAACCATTGAACTTATGAACAACAAGAAGGGTGGCGTTGATACAAAAATCAAATTACCAGTCGCCTGATTTTTTTAAGTTTATCAAAAGGAGATAATTTTGAACAATATTCTCATAGTAGATGATGACAGCGAATATAGAGAAAACTTAAAAGAAATTCTTGATGATGCAGGATATCCAAATGATATGGCAGAGTCTGCAAAAGAAGCGCTGGAAAAGCTTGGCACACAGCAATTTGATATTATTTTGTTAGATTTCATGATGCCGGAAATAGATGGGATCAATGCATTGGGGGAGATTAAAAAAATTAGCCCCCATTCCAAAATTATCATGATTACTGCCTTTGCCTCGATTGAAAATGCAGTAAGGGCAATTAAAAAAGGGGCCTGTGAATATATTTCCAAACCCTTTAAAATTGAAGCATTACTTTTAATGATTAAACAGGCCATTGAAGAACTTCGTTTTGAAAAAAATATAAAAAAATTAAAGCTGGAGGGAACCCTTAGTTCCTTGTCCAACTCCATTCGCAGGGAAATCATACGCATGTTTCATACACAAAAAAAAATACGTATGATGGAAACTGCCCACAAGCTGGATATCGAAGACCATACCAAAGTCATTTTTCATCTGAGAACATTGAAAGAAGCTCAAATTATAAAACAAGATAAAAAACGTGCATATTTGCTTACCCAGGAGGGTAAAAAAGTTCTTGAATGTCTTAATATACTTGATAAGTTTCTATCTGATAAGTGAGTGGTGTATGTGTTTTTTTATTTATTGCGCACACGCATAAAAACCTGCCTGTTTTTTTTAAAGAAAGATCAGATGATATTGTATAAATATTCAGATTGCTATCTTGTCATTTTGAAACTTGCCGCAATACTTGCACCAATAATTATAAATCCTCCTGCAAGGGTTCCCATGCCTGGTGTTTCATTGAGTATACAAAAGGCAAGAATAATTCCATAAACTGGTTCAAGCCCGGTAATCACAGATGCTGTCTGGGCTTTAATAAATGAAAGAGAGTTAATAAACAGGGTATGGGCAAGGGCTGTGCAGACAACCCCAAGAAAAATAAGATTTGGAAGGTCATGCAATACCGGCAAAGGAGTCTTGATTGTCATAATGGGTAAAATCAGAAAGAGAGAGGCAAATAAATTTTGATAAAACGCAATGGCAATGGAATTTGATATTTTTACGTTTTTTCTGTTCACAAGTGCCAGAAGAGCAAAAGTGAATCCTGAAATAATTCCATAAACTGCGCCCTTTGTGATATTATTGGAAATATTAAATTCCGGGACAACAAGGATGATACCAATAAACATTGCACCGGCTAGCATAACATCTTTGCTCTTTAACTGCTCTTTGAAAAACAGGGGTTCCAGAAAGGTTACAAACAAAGGAAAAGTTGAAAATGTGACGAGCCCCACAGCAACACTTGAAATCTGGATGGAGAGAAAAAAGCTCCACCAATGTATTGCAAGAAGAATTCCCTGTAAAATAAAAAACAAGCCGGTTGTTTTTAAGGATATTGATAAAGCAGTCTTTGAAATAAATTTTGCATAGAAAAAAAGCGTAATAAAAGCAAAAAAAGTTCTTCCAAATACAATATAAATTGGAGAGCATGACAGGAATTTTCCAAAAAGACCTGCAAACCCAAACAGAAAGACTGCAATATGGATCTGTACAATTCCCGTATTTAATATGGCTGGTTTTAATCTGGATGGTTTCAATTTAGAAAAGCAGCCTCGCAAATTTTTTTTCTTAATTCAAATAAATTTTATTGCAAAGCATTGGGTTTAATACCCCGTTGCTTGCAACGTTAAATTGGTTA
>CAZYDL010000358.1:0-3373 GCA_964646305.1 uncultured Desulfobacula sp.
CTGCTGCTTGCTATTATACTGCCTGAAGTTAAAAAATCATTTAAAATATTATTATTGATTATTGCATCGGGAGTACTCAATACGATTTTAATTAAATTTGATTTCCTGCCAGATGGCTGGACCATCATTGTCTGTATCCTCGTGATATCCTTTGCAGGATCATTTTTTATGACAGAAAACCCCAATAAGCAAAATGTCCATGAATAATTTAATTCCCATTATTCTTGGTATGGCTGCAGTAACATATCTGCCCCGATTACTCCCGTTTTTATTTTTATCCAATAGAAGAATTCATAAAAGATTGGATGCTTTTTTAAAATGCATCCCGGCCGCTGCCATTGGTGCCCTGATTATTCCAGGTGTACTCGATGCCACGCCTGACCTACCCATGGCTGCACTTGCAGGCATGATTTTCACACTGTTTTTTGGATTGTGGAAAGGCGGAATTATAATACCTGTATTAGGTTCCGTGGCAGTAACATATAGTGTCCTGCTCTGGTTTTCTTAAAGTGTTGAGGTCAAGCATTACAAAAGCTTCATTACAATGGGATATTTGATTATCTGGAGGGGGTGAAGAGCGTTGAAAGCTATCCCGGGATTATATTTTTTCAAAAGCCAGAAAGGAATTTCAAGTTCATTTAAACACAGGTTCCAGATATTATCTCCATTTTTGACTTTATATGTATCAATCCCCTGGATAACAAAGGATTCAAAAAAATCTTCTTCAATCTCTTTGTGATATTCATAGCGCTGTTCTTCAAACTTCTGTGCAGTCTCTGTTGTAAGAGGAATTATGATTTTCTGATCAACACTTATTGATTTTCCATATTTAAAATTATTTAAAATTCTGATTTTTTGAGTTGGTATCTGCAGCCAGTCTGCATAGTGCCCAAGAGTCTCTTCTGTTTCAACTTTAATGACTCCAAAAAGTTGATTACCCTTTGAAAAAGTTTTAACAATATTAAGATTGGCTGTGACAATATCAGGATTGATAAAAACCTCTTCTTTTACTGGTTTTGCCAGCAATTCCACAATTGGATTAACAGGTTTTGCAATTTTTTGTAAGGGTTTTTGTTCAAGCTTTTTTTCTATATTTTTTTTGGGTTTACTTACTTGAATTATTTTCTTTTCTGCCTTTGCAATAATAACTCTATGTTTAACCGAAAGGCCATTTGTAACAGGTATTCTCAAATTTTGCCCAATATAAATTGTTGCTCTGTGGTTCAGGTTGTTGGCAAGTATAAGATCATTTAGTTTAACTGAATGAGTCCTGGCAATTGAACCTGCAGTATCTCCTCTTAGAACCCTGTGGAATCTGCTTGGTTTTTGTTTATGCTTATATAATGCTGTCAGTTTTTTATTAAAACCCTGCACTGCTAAATTTTCCGGCAACCTTAAGCTGTATCCTTTTGGGATATATTTCTGACCGTTAAAAACAGGCTTTCTCAAGGCAGGGTTAAGGGTTTTGATTTCCTGTATTTTTATATTCAATAAATCAGATAATTGTTTAATGCTAAGGTATCCTTTGGTTTTGACAACTTGAAATGTCACAGGCTTATAATATTTGATGCTGGTGAAATATTTTTCAGGATTTTTTGCAACAATTCTTGCTGCCAGAAATTCTGAATAAAAATTTCTTGATGCAAATTTAAATGAACGGCTATGATAATATTTTACTATTCTTTCATAGGATCCTTTTGATTTTTTTGCCCGGAGCATACCAGCACGGCCATGATTATAGGCTGTGATTGCCATGGGCCACTCTTTTAACGCAGCATAATTTTTTTTCAGCAGACGGGCGGCAGCATTTGTGGAAATATAGGGATCACGCCTTTCATCCACAGCATATCCTATTTTCATATACTGCCTGCCAGTGGAACGTGTAAACTGCCAGATCCCAGCAGCACCAAATTTGGAATAAGCTTTAAAATTATAGGAGGATTCAACACAGGGAAGATAGATAAGGTCAACGGGAAGGCCGTGGGAGCGAAAAATACGCTTGAATTCATCAATAACTGCGCCTGAACGCTGAAGTCCCTTTTTAAACTCCTCTTTTAATCCTGTCTGGCACCGTATATTATAAGCTGCATTTTTAAAATCTTTTGGCTTTGCATTGGGTGCAAAAAAAGCTGCAATCTTTTTTTCCAGTTTTGAAACAGGTTGTTGATTCCTGGATAATTTTAATAAAATAGCTTTATATTTTTTGACCACACGTTTTATAATTTTTCTATTTTTTTTTCTTGCTTTTAGTGTGTTTGAAGCATCAAGCTTGATGATTTCGTAAATTCTTCCAAGGTTTCGACTGTCATGGATGACTCCCTGGGAGTTAGAAAATTTTGTGAAAATATCCACCCAGAATTCAACATTGGGCTTAATGGATGGATAAAGAGGGAAATCAAAATCTGAAGTTGATGCTGGTGATATTGATTTATCTAAACTAACAGCTGCCTGCAGATCCACTATAAAACCGGGCATCAGCAACAATAAAAAAGCTGTAAGAACCCCCATGCAGACAAACTTCTTTTTTAAATTATACAGAAAAGGTAGAGTCATATAGGTTTATAATCGGTTGATGGGTACATTGGCAAGCTTTTCTTCAAGATATTCATCCATAAGATCTTTATACTTCTCTTCAGGATAATGTGTTGTGCATGACCTGCAGCAAAAATAAATTTTTGTTCAGGTCCTTTTAATATATAATTCCCCGCCACAGTTCAGGCATCTTTCTTTTATTCCTCCTGCGGTTTTTATTCCTCTCATTTTTTTATCCTTTATATTTTTTTATACTATGGATAAAATAGAGCTAAACATGATAAAAGTCAAAAAGAACAATAAAAAAATCTAATGGCTTATCTTGACAGGAGAGTTGAAGATAGATGAATGAAAAATATGACAGGTATAAAAGAAATTTCCCTGTTTCCTGGGATCAACTTCACAGGGATACCAAAGCTTTGTCATGGAGGCTCCATGATTTAGGGAAAAAATGGAAAGGCATTGTTGCAATTACAAGGGGTGGTCTTGTCCCTGCTGCTGTGATTGCAAGGGAACTTGGGATTCACCATATTGATACTGTGTGTATCACAAGCTATAATTTTAAAGAACAAGGAGAGATGAAGGTTTTAAAAGATATTGATGATTCAGGAGAAGACCTTTTAATCATTGATGACCTTGTGGATACAGGTGCAACAGCAAAGGTTGTCAAAAATATGCTTCCAAAAGCATATTTTGCCACGGTTTATGCCAAGCCAGCTGGCAAACCCCTTGTGGATCTTTATGTTACAGAGGTAAGCCAGGACACATGGATTCTTTTTCCATGGGATTCAGAGTCTCAATTTGTTGAACCCATTGCAGGAAAGTAATTTATTTACCTATA
>CAZYDL010000359.1:0-3362 GCA_964646305.1 uncultured Desulfobacula sp.
ATATGGGATAGCCTGAAACCAAATTTAAAAACATTGCTGTGTTTTATATTGGAGAGTAACTTTATTTTGACCAAACTTCCAGAAAATATTTTTATGAAATCTGCTAAAATGTGATCTATATATTATAAAAATTACAGTGCAATATTGGCTTGTAACAGCGGTTGAGGCTCATGAGAATATGAAACTACGGGTATCCCTCCCAGGTTAAAATATGGTACGATTTTTTACCTAAAAACAACCATAACCCAGGAAGGAGAACCCAAAATGAATTATATAGGAGTAGACTGTCATATTTCAAGACGCAAGGCAAGCCAAAAGAATCACGCTTAGAACACTCGGCGAGTATGTTAATCTGTCTGTGGGATATTTGTCTGATATTGAACACAACAGGAAGAACCCACCAAAACTTGATATAGTCCATAAAATTGAAGAGTTTTTAGGCGTTCTGGATGGTAGCCTGGTGAGATTGGCATCTATGCTTAAAAGAAAGGTGCCAAAAGATTTATCGAGTAATATAAAGTTAAAGCCCAACCTATCAGGTGCGCTGTTAAGAATTGACGAAGATATCGAGGCGGATCAGGTTGATGAACTTATGAAATTTGTCGAAAAACTTGAAAAGAAAAGGAGGAAGTAATTTGGATAACATGGTTCCTATTGCTACCCCTAAAAGTGGCGCAGGAATAGATTTGGATGCTCAAAGGCTGATTGCAAGAATTCAACCCGAGGCTCTAAAGAAACCATCTTCTTTCGATATTGAATCTTTTTTTGATTTGGATTTTAAAAGGCTTACTGGGATTGATCCCGATTATCGTTACTTGCCACCTGGAATTCATGGATTTACAGATTCAGATAAAAAAGAATGTGTCATTTCAGCAAGCTTAATGGAAAGTGATAATAAAAATAATATATATTTTGTAAGATCAACAATGGCTCATGAAGTAAGCCATGCAATCATACATATCCCCGAGTTTAGGCAGAAGAAAGCTCTTTTGAGGTCTATACATGACGATGATCATGCATCTTTGAAGATGTATAGACAAAGCGATATACCCATATATCAAAACCCTGAATGGCAGGCATGGAGACATGCTGGAGCGTTGTTAATGCCAGCTATTCCTTTTAAAAAATTAATTACTGAAGGAGCAAGTGTGCGTGAAATGGCGAATGTATTTGGAGTCAACCCTGCTTTTATTCAGACCAGAGCAAGGGCATTAAAAATTATTCTAAATTAAAAAAAGAGCATCGGCAAATGCTCTTTTTTTATACTTGCAGCATTAATATTATCCGGCATGAGGACTGGAAATATCAAAAATAATTTTCAACGGTTCAGTTGAAAATGGTTTGCTGCCCATTGTGTAATCAAAATTACAATGTCTGTAATATTCATTTTTTACACTCTGAGACCAATTTGTCAACAAAAAATCCTCGATAAGGAATTTAGATTATGAAACAGAAATCTAAAAGCCGTCGGATTGTTGGGTTCATTTTCCGAGCTTGGAGATACACCAAGGATGGAACACAACTCTGGGCTAAAGACTATGGCCTCAAAGCCTGGAAAATTCCAGTTTACGAGAAAACATAGTTAAGCTGAATCAGTGCTAATGCACCATGTTTTGGTCTCGACATGGAACAGAACAGAGACCATTTTTATTAATTCTTTATTACGAGGTAAAAAAAATGATTAAAGTTGTAACAGTAAATGAATTGAAAAATGGATTTAGATTTAAATCGCTACTCATTATTCTCCTTCTTCTAACAGTTTGTTTGTCTGGATGTGTTGGGCTACTAATTGAGTCTCAAGTCATGGAAATTAAAAAATTCTCTGCCGCTTCGAACTCATACAGTGATTACCCTGGAACTGTTATAAAAGCTCATGCAGATTTGAGTTTTCATAACCAGCTTACAAATGCATCAAGCTCAGTCAATGGAGAGAATGCTTTCGGCTTTATAGAAAAAGGCATGGAGAAGTACAAAAAGATTACAGAATTGGGAGAAAGGGCAGATGCGGCATGTAGAATATTGCGTTCATATTCTGGTATTCTTGATAAGCTCTCTTCTGATACCTATACGACTAAAACTCAGGCAAGTTTAGAAAAATTGGGATTGCAGTTGGATCATTCGATCAAGGAGTACAATGAAATTACAAAATCATCATTGACATCCTTTGGTAGTTTGATTGCAGCCACTCTAAGAGGTATTAGTTCTGTCTATATCAAAAGCAAACAGCACAAAGCTATTAAAATGGTGGTTACAGAAGCTGATCCAATGATTGAAGAAATCACTAATTCTATCACAGAACTTTTGGAAACGTATGTCGGTGAAAACAGTCTGGAGATTATTCAGGCCGAAAGAGATGATTTGCAGACATGGTATGAGACCGTTGGATATAAACAACCTTTGTCTACAGCTTTATGGGTTGCAGATGAACTTGAAGCAATTGAATCTATTTTAATTTTAGTTGAAAAATCAAAAAAAGCGGCTATTGATTTGCAAAAGGCTCATAAAGTATTGATTACAAAAATTGAAAAAAAGATGGATTTAAAAGATACGATTGAAGTGATTGAAACATTGGTTGAAGAAGTTGAGGCAGCCAAAGAATTTAAAGAAAAACTTGATAAAAGAAATTCATAATAGGAGGGAATAAATAATGGTTAACGATGAAATAAAAACAGTATTGGATGAGATAAGAGGTTTGAAAAAAGATGTCCAAATTAAAAAGGCCAATGCTAAGCATCCTGCAAAAAAAGAATTGGAAGATATTTTCATTATCCTTGATGATCTTGAAGATGACCTGATATTCAGCGAATTGGAAAAGAAAGTTGAGAACATTGAAAAGTCTTCAAGAAAACTTAAATCAGTTATTAAAAAGGGCAAAGAAAAATCAGATGAGATAGATGGTATTGCCCGAAAAATTGATAAAGTTACAGATATTCTTGATAAGATAGCTAATATTGCTGGCAAGGCCGCTTCCATTGTATAGCGCACGCCATAGGTAATATGAGATAAGGGAGGTCTTTAGGATCTCCCTTATTTAAATCAAAATAAATTTAAAAATTGCAACAAATCCCTATTGCGCAAAGCAAAAATTTTCAAAGGACAGGAGACGGACCGGAAAAACAAAAAAGGTTTTCAGACAATCTCTGAAAACCTTTGCTATCATGGTGATCCCACGGGGAATCGAACCCCGGTTTCCGGCGTGAGAGGACGATAGAGAGCGTATTTAAAGGGTTCTACAGGTTTATAAGAGCCGTCTAAAATCATTTTGAACCATTAAAAGCCGTCGTAAAAGCCGTCTAAATTTTTTCTTAATGAACAGATAAAATCCAAAAAAAAACAGTGAGTATTACAACCTGCCTGTAATC
>CAZYDL010000360.1:0-3361 GCA_964646305.1 uncultured Desulfobacula sp.
AAATTCACCCTATGCAGCCAGCAAAGCCGCTTCGGATCACCTTGTCCGGGCATATCATAAAACCTATGGTCTGAATGTTACCATATCAAATTGCTCAAACAATTACGGCCCCTATCAGTTTCCTGAAAAATTGATCCCTTTGATGATAATCAACATATTAAACAATAAATCAATTCCAGTTTACGGAGATGGGAAACAGATACGGGACTGGCTTTATGTGGATGATCATAATCTCGGCGTTGACCTGATTATTCAAAATGGTATTCCAGGAGAAACCTATAATATCGGCGGCAATAATGAAAAAGTAAATATAGATATTGTCCATCTTGTCTGTACTCTTATGGATGATTTATTTCAGGATAACGATGAATTAATTCAAAGATTTCCTGATGCTTCAGCAGTAAAAGCCGGGAATTGTGACACCCTTATAACCCATATAACAGATCGATTAGGCCATGACCGCCGCTATGCCATTAATGCATCAAAAATATCTTCTGCCCTTGACTATAAGCCCCAGGGTTCATTTAAGAAAAGTATTCAAAAAACCATTGAGTGGTATCTGAACAATGAAGAGTGGTGGTGTACAAAAATAAACAAATAATAGTTGCGTTGTATAGAAGAGACTGTGAAAAATCAGGCTTTACTGATATTCATGGCAATAAATTAACAATATTATCATAAAGAGTATATCATGAAAAATAATAAATTAATAAATCTTCTTGTTAACAAAAAACAACAAATATTATTAAAAGAATTAAGCACTTCAATGCCGGAAATTATTTTAAATAGCCGGCAGATATGTGATTTTGAGTTGCTGGCAACAGGGGTGTTTTCGCCTTTGCGAGGATTCATGAAACAGATTGATTATGAATCTGTTCTGGACCGCATGCGGCTTGAATCTGGTTATCTGTGGCCAATCCCCATATGCCTTGACATCCCGGAAAATCTTGCCTCTACTTTTGAGACAGGCCAGTCAGTCACTTTGCGGGATGCAGAAGGATTCCTTCTTGGAATCATGAATATTGAAGATCTCTGGCCCATAGAAATTGAAAAAGAAGCCCTTGCAATCTATGGCACCACAGACAAAACACATCCCGGTGTTGACTATCTTTATAACAAGTCCGGCAAATATTATCTCGGCGGTGAAATCCATGCATTAAGCCTTCCCATTCATTCGGATTTTAAACAGATCAGAAACACCCCTGCTGAAGTTAGAAAAACCTTTATTAAACTTGGCTGGAAACGTATTGTTGGTTTCCAGACCCGTCAACCCATACACAGACCACAATTTGAAATGACCATACAGGCAATGCAGCAGGCAAAAGCAAATCTTCTCCTGCTACCCATTGCAGGAGTTACAAAACCGGGTGATTTTGATCATTTTACCCGTATGCGCTGCTATCAGAAAATATCTCAACACTACCCCCCGGATTCTTATGTAATGAATCTTCTACCCATGGCAATGAGAATGGCAGGCCCAAGAGAAGCTGTTCTCCATATGATAATTGGTAAAAATTTTGGCTGCACACATTTTGTTATTGGCCATAATCATGCTTCCCCGGGCAATGATACAGACAATAAACCTTTCTATAAATATGATGAAGCAACCGGGCTTGCTAAAATGGCTGTCAAAGAATTGTGCGTTAAGATCATCTCATTTGAGGAAATGGTTTATCTTCCTTTTGAAGATGAATATCAAATTGCACACCAGGTTCCCAAAGATAAGGAGACCATATCTTTTACAGGTGCTGATATACAAAAAAGAATTCGTAAAGGCAAAAATATTCCAGACTGGGCATCATTTCCCGGGGTTATAAAAGAACTTCAAAAAGCCTATCCACCCCCTTTGAAACAGGGATTTACCATATTCTGTACAGGATTATCAGGAGCCGGCAAATCCACTATAGCCAAAATCCTATATTCAAAGTTCCTTGAAATAGGAACAAGACCAGTTACCCTCCTTGATGGGGATATTGTCAGAAGAAACCTCTCTGCAGAACTCAATTTTTCAAAGGAACATCGTGATATCAATGTAAAACGCATCGGTTTTGTGGCAGCGGAGATCACAAAAAACTTTGGTATTGCAATATGTGCTCCCATAGCTCCCTATGAAAAAACAAGAGCCCAGATAAAAGAATCCATAGAAGCCCATGGCGGTTTTTTTGAAGTCCATGTTTCAACTCCCATTTCAGAATGTGAAAAAAGGGATAGAAAAGGCATGTATGCCAAAGCAAGAGCTGGCCTTTTAAAAGGCTTTACCGGTGTGGATGACCCATATGAAGATCCATCCAACCCTGCACTTAGAATAGATACAACAAGCCTGACTCCTGATGAAGCAGCCCAGGAAGTAATGCTTTATATCAGCCAGAAAGGATTTATTTAATCATGAACCTTAAAAAAAATTAAATCAGTTCATGATAATAATTAAACAAGTTAAACACAGTACGGTTAAAAAACTTAACAATTGGCTGATTTAACCGCACGGTTAAATATCTTGGAAAAGCCATTCAAGACACACCGACACACACCATAAAGCGGACATAAAATCGGACATTTTTATACTTGAAATATATATAACTTATTGATATATTATAACTATGAATTTTTTGAAACAGGACATTTTCCAGGATAAGAGCCAGTGTGCCAATCGGGGTGAACTCGTTTCGTTGATGGAACCCTTATCTATTTCTGCAGATTCTCGTTTCAGGGATTCATTAAATGATCTTGCAGTAGAACTTGCAGCAAAATCAGCCGGTTTTTGTCAGAGTGTGCCTAAAAAGCTGATTCCTGCTCTGGCAGCTCTGGTTAGGGGAATGAACTGTTATTACAGCAACCTTATTGAAGGGCACGATACCCATCCCGTGGATATTGAACGGGCTTTAAACAATGATTATAGCAAAAATACCCACAAGCGTAATTTACAGCTTGAGGCCGGGGCTCATATAAAAGTTCAAGCCTGGATTGATGAAGGCGGCCTTGCAGATCAGGCCGCAACAAGTTTTGGTCTGCTTGAAATACATCGTAGATTTTGTTCGTTTCTACCCGAAGACCTGCTTTGGGTGAAGGATACGGAAAATAAAACACGTATTCGTATTACGCCGGGAACCTTACGGGAAAGTGATGTCAAAGTGGGTCGTCATATACCTGTCAGCCCTGGGGTCATCCCCATGTTCCTGGAAAGATTTGAAAGTGCCTATGCAGGGCCTGGCAGGCTGGAGACAATTATTTCTGCTGCTGCCGCTCACCACAGGTTGCTCTGGATACATCCTTTTCTTGATGGAAACGGACGAGTTGCCCGGCTTATGTCCCATGCCATGCTGTTAAAACCACTGCATACAGGCGGGATTTGGTCTGTAGCACG
>CAZYDL010000361.1:0-3343 GCA_964646305.1 uncultured Desulfobacula sp.
CCCCTGTGTCATAGAAAATCATGAAACAACATTTATTATTGCCAAACATCTAAAACAAATCACAAAAAAGCTTGATTTACCTTTTATTTTCAAGGCCTCCTTTGACAAGGCAAACAGAACATCCATTCAATCTTTTAGAGGACCTGGATTTGCCAAGGGACTTGAGGTTCTTGGTTCAATAAAAAAAGAGCTTGATCTTCAAGTAATTTCCGACATCCATCTGCCGGAACAGGCTCAAAAAGCAGCAAAAGTGCTGGATATTATACAGATACCGGCATTCTTATGCAGGCAGACTGATTTAATAATGGCAGCATGTGATACCGGCAAACCCGTCAATATTAAAAAGGGACAGTTTTTATCTCCCCTTGAATGTAAAAACATTCTTAATAAAGCCAAAGAATCAGGCAATAAAAATATCTGCATTACGGAAAGAGGATCATCATTCGGGTATAATAACCTTGTGGTTGATTTTCGATCCATACCCATTATTAAAAACCTTGGCGCACCCGTTATCTTTGACGCAACACACAGTGTTCAACTACCGGGAGGTGCTGCAGATTCTTCAGCAGGAGAGAGACAATTTGTTCCCACTCTGTCCAGAGCTGCCATTGCAGCAGGAGTTGATGGACTGTTTATAGAGACCCATCCAGACCCGGATAAAGCTCTTTGCGACGGTCCTAATTCCATGCCGCTCAAAGATATGGAAGATTTTTTATCAACCCTCATTGCCGTAAAAAAAGCCATAGGATAATTTAATATGGAAGAACAAGCTAAATCTTTATATTCTTTTCAGCTCTTTTATGTGGAGGATGATCAGATCCGCCACAGGGCGGTTATATGAAAAACAGGCTTGCAAATATTGAGCTCTTGCTTCTTGATGTTGACGGAGTTTTGACCGATGCAGGCATATTCTATACAGACTCAGGAGAACAAATCAAAAGATTTAATGCAAAAGATGGTCTTGGGTTAAAGCTTTTAATGGAGGCAGGAATACAAGTCGGAGTTATAACAGGGCTTAGTTCAAAGGCTTTGGAACACAGGTGCTCTAAACTTGGCATAAAATTATTGTTTGCCGGAATCAAAAACAAATCAAAGGTTCTTGATTCAATCATATCCCAGACAGGTATAGACCCTGAGAATATGGTTTTTGTTGGAGATGATCTTATTGACCTTCCTGTAATGAAAAGAGTTGGTGTCTCATTTGGTGTTGCCGATGCCTGTGATGATGTAAAAAAACATTGCGACATTATTACACATTTAAAGGGGGGACATGGAGCTGTCAGAGAAGTTTGTGAAAGCATTTTAAAAGCCAAAGAGTTGTGGGATGATATCCTTAATAAATACCTGTCATGACAAAATCCTTAAAGCAAAAACTGACAATACCACTAATTGGTGTCCTGGTTTTAATAATTATAATTATCAGTGGTTTTTTTTATTTTGACAAATTATTATCCAAATCTATACAGATAAAAGATATTCACATTGATACCAAGGCAGCATTAAAATTAAATATTTTAAAACAAATCTCAAAAAAAAATGGTATAAAAGAGTGGGAACTTGAAGCTGCCTCTGCAACGCTCTTTAAAAATGAAGATAAGGCTATACTCATTGATGTATCCATTATTTTTTTTACAAAAGCCAATAAAAAAGTTCACTTAAAATCCAAAAAGGGAATTTTAAATACAAAATCCCATGACATGGTGTTTTCGGGTAATGTAATAGTAAGATATGAAAATTCAGAATTAAAAACTGACAAGTTGCATTATAATAAAAAAAAACATATAATATATTCTAACAGTCACGTTAAGCTTACAAAAAATGATTCTGTCATTGATGCAGATTCAATGGAAACCAATTTGAATGACAACCACACAATTTTACAGGGGCATGTTAAAGGAATTTTCCGTGATAAATTCAATATTCTGTAAATCAATACATAAATTTTTACTCTCTTTTTTAATTGTCTGTTCTGCTCTTTTTTTGGTATCAAACATGGCTTTTGCCCAGGCATCAAAGGATTTAAGCAGGCAGCCCCTCCATGTCGTATCTGATAAAATGATTGCACAAGAAGACTCATCCATGGTTGAATTCATAGGCAATGTTAAAGCAGAACAGGAAGATTCAATAGTATTTGCAGATTCCATTAAAATTTATTTCACAATGGATAAAGATAAAGCTGATAAGAATAAAGCAAAGAGCGACACCCAGGGCAATGTAAAAAAAATTGTTTCAACGGGAAATGTCAAATTTATATCTGAAGAACGAGAGGCGTATGCAGACAAAGCAGTTTATACTACAATTGACGACATATTGGTTCTGACAGGTAAATCTCCGAAATTAATAACCGGTTCAAGTTTTGTAACAGGAAAAAAAATTACTCTTTTTAGAAACCAGGGTAAAATTATAGTTGAAAGCAATGGGACACAGAGAGTGGAAGCACTTTTTAATCCTGAAGATAATATTACAAAAGATACCAATAAAAAAAACAGCGGACAAGATACACAATAATGGCACAACTTGTAATAAAAAATCTTGTAAAAATCTATGATGGCAAAAAGGTTGTAGATGATGTTAACCTTATGGTAAAACAGGGCCAGGTAACCGGGCTGCTCGGGCCTAACGGGGCTGGTAAAACAACAACATTTTACATGGCAGTGGGTCTTATTAAACCAGATGCCGGCAAGGTTTATATTGGCAAAGAAGATATCACCCAATTTCCCATGTATATAAGAGCCAGGAAAGGGATTGGCTATCTTCCCCAGGAATCAAGTATTTTCAAAAAACTGACAGTAAAACAAAATATCACAGCAATACTTGAAGTCTTACCAAAAAATGGTTTTGATATTGAACAAAAAGCCATTGGGCTTATGAAAGAACTTGGCATAGAAAGGCTTGCAAATCAAAAAGCAAGTTCTCTTTCCGGAGGAGAAAGAAGAAGGCTTGAAATCTCCAGGGTGCTTGCTACTGATCCTCTGTTTATTCTTCTTGACGAACCCTTTGCAGGCATTGACCCTCTGGCAGTGATTGACATTCAACAGATAATTTATCAGTTGACTAAAAAATCAATCGGCGTTTTAATATCAGACCATAATGTAAGAGAAACCCTTGGAGTTTGTGATAATGCATATATAATGAGCCAGGGAAAAGTGATTGAATCAGGCAACCCTGATAAAATCATTTCCAGTAAAATAGCAAGAAAAATTTATCTTGGAGAGAATTTTAAATTATAATATGGAACTTGGACTACAACAAAACCTGATATTGACCCAACAGCTTGTCATGACTCCCCAGCTTCAGCAGGCAATAAAGCTGCTTCAGCTGTCGCGCCTTGAACTTGCTAAAT
>CAZYDL010000362.1:0-3337 GCA_964646305.1 uncultured Desulfobacula sp.
TTTTCATTACACTTGATACACAAAAGTATCATTATCTCATCCTAAATATGTCTCAAGTTTATAAAACTTATCCATAATAATAGATCTTGGCATTTAAAAACAGGCCTGTAATACATTTAAATTATTTTATCGTATCGCTGCCTGTGGGAAACAGCACTATTTATAGAACTTTCAGCAACGACAGGCGCATAAGAACAAACCATGGCATGTAAGTTGCTAAATTCAGTAATAACCAATTAATATTTTTTTACAAAGGAGCTAAAAATGGAAAAGAAAATTTTAGAAGAAATGAAAAAAATGGGTAAACCAGTTCGTCCAGGGGATATTGCCAAAGCACTGAAAGTTGAAAGTAAAGAAATTTCCAAAGTAATACAATCTTTGAAAAAAAAGGGAGAAGTAATCTCACCAAAACGCTGTTTTTATTCACTCCCTTAAATATTCAGATGTATTGATTCTTGTGGGTTTTATATATATTATTTACTGGAATCTGCAAGAATGGCTTATGACACTGTTATTGGGCCATATAATTGAATGCCAGATGACAAAATATAGGAGCCGGTTTAAATTAAAGTTCAGAAGATTTCTCCTGCTATTCAGGCAAGCCTGCTTTTCGAAGGATGGCGGCCCATCGGTCTTGCTGATCTTGGTTTTTGATAAGTGAATTATTTTTCATTTTTGTTATGGAATAGTCTGGAACTAAAATAAGAAGTTCTTTTACTGCTGTCTTTGCTTTTTCTTCCTGTCCTGAAAGGCCATAAGTGTATGCCAGGCTTACATAAGCACCCCAGTAGTCTGGTTGATGTTTTAAGCAGGTATTCAATATTTCAATTGCTTTTTTATACTGCTTTAACTCAACATATGATCTCCCCATAGTATATAAATAGTTTGATGGAGTAACAGGATTAAGACGAATGGCTGTTGTCATACTTTCTAATGCTTCCAAATGTCTGTCAGAATAGTTGAGCACATATCCCATCGCATGATATGCATCGGCATTGAGAGGGTTAAGCTCTAAGGATTTTTTAATTGAGGCGATTGCCTTATCATATTCCTTTTTAAATAAAAAAATCCATCCTAAATTAAAGTGTACTGAATAGTTGTTCTCATCCAGGGATAAGGATTTTTTAACTGCTTCTGTAGCTAAAAACATTCTTTTTGTAGGAGATTCTTCTGGGTCAAAAAAAATACCAGATATGTAGATACCAGCTAACAGGTCGTACCTCTTTGGGTGTTCAGGATTTAAGGCGATTATTTCTTTGACATTTTTTAATGCGGAAGTGTATCCTTTTTTTGTAGGATTTTGAAAATATACCATAACTTTTGCAAACTTAATAAAACTGTTGATGTCATTAATTCCAACCATTACACTTTCTTCAAGCCATGGAGTTGTTAATTTGATCCCAACAGCTTTCAGGATTTCCAATGTTATTTCATCCTGTAAATTAAAAATATCGTTAGATTCCCGATCATAACGCTCAGCCCAGATGTGAGCATCTGTTTCAGCATCTATAAGCTGTACCACAAATCGATAACGATCATCTAATTTTTGGATGCTGCCTTCAATCAAATACCTGGCTCCCAGTTCCTGACCAATTTGCTGAACATTCATGGATTTATTTTTATATGCAAATGTAGAATTGCGGGCAATCACAATGAAACGTTTTGTCTGGGCAAGGGTTGCAATTAAATTTTCTGTTATCCCGTCACAAAGATACTCCTGTTCGGGGTCTTTGCTCATATTGACAAATGGAAGCACAGCAATGGAAGGACCTTCCGGCAGTTTGAACTCTATCTTGCCGTCAGGATCAATGTCAGCCGGTGCAGGCAGATAGATATATTTCCAGTATACTCCTGCAAGTACTGCAGATAAAATTAATATTATAGAAACAATAACTCTGAACCATTTTTTAAACTGACTCTTTTTTACCGGAGGATCTGATTTTTCCTTAATCCTTTTCCCGGCATCCTCAGGGTCCATCAGTACTTTATATACCCTGACCGGATCACTAATATTTTTAACTGAATGCTCCCCCATATAATCATAGTCAAAATCCAGTTGCTTTTTAATATGATTATAAATATTTCTTGAAATAGAGATACCACCTGGATCGGAAAGGCTTTCTATCCTAGCTGCTATATTAACACCGTCCCCATAGATCCTGTTTTTTTCATGGACTATATCGCCAATGTTAATGCCTATCCTGAAATGCATCTTACGGCTGTCAGAAAAATTTTTATTTTTCTTTTTTAGTTTCATCTGTACGGCAACAGCACACTGAACTGCATCAGCTGCACTTGTAAATTCTGCAAGGAGATTATCACCCACTGCATCAACCACCCTGCCGCTGTATTGCTCTATAAGAGCTGTCATTAAATCGCGATGAGAATTTAAGGTTTGAATGGTAAATTCTTCATCATCGCCCATGAGACGGCTGTATCCCACAACATCTGCACTGAGGATGGCGGTTAGTTTTCTTTTGTATTTATTCTGAGTCATGAAGTTACCTTCTATCATAAAGGTTCAATCACGAACAAAAGGAGAACAAGTGAGGAAAAATCGTTTCAATACAATTTATTAATACTTATCAAATTGATTGCTATTGTCAAGAATATTGAAGAAATGAAATTCCATTATATAGGAAAGGGCACAATCAAATTTTAAAATTCTCATGGGAACTATATTGGAGACTAGCCTGATTGTTAGAAATCCATTTCAGGTTCAATTTCAGTGTCAAACTAAATTGCATTAAGTATTTTTATAATTTTTTCAGCCGCTAAGTCCTGGGTCAAAACATTACAGTCAATAGTAATATCTGCATATTTCTTGTAAAGGATTTGGCGTTCTATAAAAAGTTCTTTAAATGTCTGATTTTCAGCTTTAGCTATTCCCCTTGTTGCGAAATTATTAATTCTTTTTTCCAATACCTCAAAACCTGCTTTTAGAAATATAATTTTTGATATACTTTGCAGATGAATCATTGCTTGTTGACTATAGACAGCACTCCCTCCAGTGGAGATAACATTATTTTCAATATTAATTTTTAAAATTTCTTGCTCTTCAATCTTTCTTAAAAAAAGATAACCTTTTGAATCTAAAATATCCTGTAACCGTTTTTGTTGATTAATTTGAATGAGTATATCAGTATCAAAAAAGCCAAGTCCTAAATTCTTTGCAAGTATGATTCCGGTTGTGCTTTTTCCAGCACCAGGCATCCCAATAAGTGTTAAATTTGTTTTCATATAGTATTACCTTTAGGCTTTTCCTTACCAGCTGGAACGCAACACACCAGTAAAAGTGTGGACTCCCTTTGTATAATGCTTAGAGCAAAGACTGTCT
>CAZYDL010000363.1:0-3333 GCA_964646305.1 uncultured Desulfobacula sp.
CCTGCAACCGGTTGTAATCGAACCATTGTGTCTACTATTTCTCCCCATACAAAATTGATGGCATTTTCAATGATGGGTGGATATTGGGCACCAGAATTAAAATATGCAGGTTATGATAAAGTAATTCTTCGCGGTAAATCCAAGAAGCTTGTTTATCTCTGGATAAACAATGACAAAGTGGAAATACGTGATGCATCCCATTTAAAGGGTAAGGGTGCTCTTGAAACAGCAGAAATTCTTCGCAAAGAGCTCAAACAGCCAAAAGCACAGATCTCTGCCATTGGTCTTGCCGGTGAAAACAGGGTCTTTTATGCCTCTGTGGAACAGGGCAGGTCAAGTGCAAGCAGGGGCGGTGCCGGGGCTGTTATGGGTGATAAAAAAATAAAAGCCATTGTCGTTAGAGGAACAAAAGATATTCATATTGCAAAGCCTGAAGAATTCATGGGGCTCTGCACTGAAGTTATGGATTATATAAAATGGAGGGAAGATCATCCTATCCCCGGCGTAACACCTATTCTGGCAATTCTTGGATCCCCCCAGGAAATGGCCATCCACGATGAAAAATGGCATACTGAAAACTTTTCATGGGGTAATGCCCGTACAAGAAGAAGAGATTTCTGGACAGATGATGTTTCAGATGAATGGCTGGAAACCATGACCAAAGCAAGAACAAGGCTGATTTCCTGTTATAATTGTTCCATTGCATGTGGAGCAACAATATCCATGCCTGGTGTCTCCACATATATGATGAAATGTTTTACAAAACTTACCTATACAATGGCAGCTTTTTCAAATCTGGAATTTGGTCTGACAATTGCCCAGCGTGCTACAGAGTATGGTGTGGATGGTTATTCAGCACCCCAGACAATGGCCTTTGCCCTTGAACTTCTCGAAGCTGGAATATTGACGGATAAAGACTTTCCAGATATGCCCGAAGACAATGATGGAAAATTTTTCTATCTGCTTGACAAAATTGTCAGGCGCGAAGGCATAGGCGATATCCTGGCGGACGGCACCTACTGGGCAGCAAAAAGGATTGGCAATGGTGCTGAAGAGTATGCCCATAATAATATTAAAAAATCAGAACAGCTTCCCCTTAAACTTTCAATGCTCAATCCCATATATTTTCTCATGTACTGCACCGGAGAAAAAATGAACATCACACAGATTGAAGGGCAGTTCCCACAGGCAGCTTTCCCGAAAATGGAACACAGGGAAAAATTTGTAAAGGACTGGTTCCAGGTTCCAGATGAAAAATTCAAGCAATATTTTCTGGACTGGGAACCCAGGGGGGAAAATTCAAATCCCTACTATCCCACACCTGAAATAGCCTGTGATATTGTGGACTGGCAGGAGAAAATGCACTATATTGATGATGCTCTAGGAATGTGTTCCGGTCTGTCATCATTCCACATGAAACCACCATATCATATTCATAATATTCCAAAAATGATGGCTGCTGCTGCTGGAATTGAAATGGATGAAGAAAAATTGACCCAGGGAGCAAAGAGATATCGAACTCTGGTCAGAGCAGTAAATATGAGCAGAGGCATGAAAAGGAAGGATGAAAAGCCACCGGAGGATCACTGGAAAAAAAGATTCCCTGAGCTTGAAGAAGAACTTCTTGATACATATTACAAATTCAAGGGGTGGAATAAAGAGGGTGTCCCCACAAAAGAATCTCTCCATGAACTTGGGTTGGATTTTGTGGCAAAAGAGTTGATAGCAAGAGGGTTATTGGCAGACGACGAAGAATAACTCCTGTAAAGAAGTTTTAAAGTATATAGAGATAAATTAGAGTGGAGGGCGTGAACCTTGAGTGAAAAGACAAAAAAGAAAATTATTAAAACAATTAAGATTGATGTTGATAAATGCCATGGATGCCGGGCATGCGAGTTAATATGTTCAGCTTTCCATGCAACACCTAAATATTCAAGCAATAATCCTGCAAGATCGCGCATTAGAATTATCCGTGATCCAATGAGAGATCTTTATGTTCCTGTTTATGCCGGTCAATATACCGTAGCCGAATGTTCTGGAAGAGATAAATACACAATTGACGGAAAAGAGTATGATGAATGTTCGTTCTGCCGGGCTTCATGTCCTTCAAGAGACGAGTTTATAGAACCAGATTCAGGACTCCCACTCAAATGTGATATGTGTGAAGGAGAAGAAGAGCCTCTGTGTGTGAAATGGTGTACAGTGGATGCCCTTGTCGTTGAAGAGAGAGAAGAGGAAGTAGAAGACACAGATGAGGCCCAAGAGCAGGAAGAGCTTGAGATAGGACTGGGCTCACTTGCAGATAAATATGGTCTGGACAAGATTACGGACATGGTTGCAAGATTGTCAGAGAAGGAATAGTCAATGGAAACTATAGCCCCCTTCACAGAAGTAATAGATGAGATAAAAGAAGCTGGTGGAGACATATTTAAATTATGCTTCCAGTGCGGATTGTGTGATTCAGTCTGTCCATGGAACAGGGTTCGTCCATTTTCCATGCGTAAATTAATAAGGGAAGCAGCCTTTGGTTTAACTGAGATAGAAGAAGAAGATTTGTGGCGCTGTACTACTTGCGGCACCTGTCCTGACCAGTGCCCAAGAGGTGTCAACCAAATTGATATCAGTATAGCCCTAAGAAGGGTTGCAACTGAATATGAAGTTTTTCCTGCTTCTGTTAAATCTGCCCGTACTGCAAGGGCAAGCCTTATTTCCGAAGGTAATCCACTCCAGGGAGAGAGGGCAAAACGTTCTGACTGGGCAAAGGATTTATCTGTAAAACCCTTTACCGATGATATGGAAGTTTTGTATTTTGTTGGCTGCTATCTAAGCTATGATCCTAGAATGAAAAAGGTTGCCACTGCCACTGCCAATATCCTTAAGAAAGCAGGTGTTGAATTTGGAATCCTTGGAGACAAGGAGAGCTGCTGCGGAGAAAGCATAAGAAAAATAGGCAGTGAACAGGTATTTAAAGACCTTGCCAAGGCAAATATAAAAACATTTATTGATAAAGGGGTCAAAAAGATAATTGTATCTTCCCCGCATTGTTATCACACCTTTAAAAATGAATATCCTGAGTTCATGGTGCATTTTGAAGTTATACACATGTCCCAGTATATACTTGAACTTATAAATGATGGCAAACTTGAATTAAAAGGCGAACTGGCAAGTGTTGTAACCTGGCACGACCCATGTTATCTCGGGCGGCACAATGGTATATATGATGAGCCAAGAGAAGTGTTAAAAAAAATTTCAGGCCTGGAACTTATTGAGATGGAAGGTTATGGCAAAAAAAGCCTTTGCTGCGGCGGCGGCGGCGGCAGGATTTGGATGGAC
>CAZYDL010000364.1:0-3318 GCA_964646305.1 uncultured Desulfobacula sp.
GATATACAAAGTATAGGTAAAATAATATCAGTTATTCCCATAAAAAATGCAGATGCCAGTAAACTTGTAAGCAATCTTTCAAAGATTTTCACTGTAAGGTCAAGGGTAAAAAGGGATAAGCAAAGTCTTGAATCCAATGTACAGTTTGTTGCAGATGAGAGAACAAATTCCATTATTCTTCTTGCAAGCAAAATCCAGACAGATAAAGTTAAAAATTTGATTGAGATTCTGGATCAGGAAGTCCCAAAAGGTGAAGAGAGAATCCGGGTATATTATCTTGAGCATGCATCTGCTGAAAATCTTGTAAAAGTGTTATTGGAAATCCCTTCGGGAAATTCAAACAAGGTATTACCCGGCAAAAAAACAGCTCCCATATTATCCACCAAGGTAAAAATCATGGCAGATAAGGCTACCAACAGCCTTATCATTATGGCTGATAAAGAAGATTATCCTGTTCTGGAAGAAGTTATCAATAAACTCGATATTCCAAGGGCCATGGTCTATATTGAATGTCTGATCATGGAAGTTAATGTCAACAGGGGCCTTAATATTGGAACAGAGTGGCAGGCAGGGGCTTCATTTGATGATCAATCCAAGGTTACAATTGGAGGATTCGGCAACACAGACAACAGCGGTTATCCCAATTTAGGATCAATTGCTGGCGGATCTCTTCCCAAGGGATTTTCCATAGGAGTGCTTGGGAAAAGTTTCAGTGTAGGAGGTATCACCTTTCCTAATATTCAAGCTGTTGTACAGGCATATCAAAGTGATAAGGATGTTAATATCATAGCTACCCCCCAGATTCTTACCACGGAAAATGAAGAAGCCTCAATTATTATTGGTAAAAATGTTCCTTTTCAAACAAGGTCTGCAGCTGATTCAGGAACAGAAACCTATAGTTCCTATGAATATAAAGATGTGGGTATTACTCTTAAAATAACACCCCAGATAAGTAAAGACAGATTGGTAAGGCTTAATGTTTATCAGGAGTTGACCAAACTTGATTCTGTAAATCAATCAAGCACAGACAGGCCTACTACTTTTAAACGAAAAATCCAAACAACCATTATAGTGGAAGATTCAAGCAGTGTTGTTATAGGTGGTCTTATTGATGAAAGTTTTACAAAAACAGAGTATAAAACCCCATGCCTTGGAGATATTCCCGTGCTGGGCTGGGCATTTAAAACTGTATCCAAAGGGAGCGATAAAACCAACCTATATGTTTTTTTAACTCCCAGGGTCATTAAAAACCCACTGGAATTGGAAAAAATATATAAAGAGAAGAAGAATGCTCTTAAAACCATTAAAAAAGGTGAGGTTTTTTTATATGATCAAAAAAAGATCTTAAAAATTGGAAAATGACGACAATAATACTGCGATTAAATTTCAATAATACCAGCTTTATGCCAAGATTATGATTGATAAATTTTTAAGTATAATAAGAAATAAAACAGGTCTTTCAAAGGAAGAGTGTGAAAAAATTAAAGCCTCTTTTATGAAAAACCGTTCTCGATTGACAGAAGCTGTCGTGGCAACAAAACTTGTTTCAGAAAATGAGGCTCTTAAAGCATTGGACCGCATATATGCTTTACCTTATGTTGCAAATCTTTCCATGGAAAATGTAATCAATGACTGGACTGCACTGATTTCCAGACGATTTTTAAAAAAATTTCATATAGCTCCCCTGATACAGGAGAAAGATAACAAAACAAATAAAAAAAACAGATCAATAATTGCTATAAATGAACCTTCAGACTTAAGCCATGTTGATGATGTTGCAGCTATTTTAAATCTTGATTCCTACTCTCTGGTTCTTGCACCGAAAAATCAGATATTGTCTGCGATCAATATATTATATGCTCAATCAGGGCAAAGTGCCCAGCAGCTGGTTGATGACATGGAGGACTATGAATTTACTC
Organism: uncultured Desulfobacula sp.; assembly: GCA_964646305.1. Lineage (GTDB taxonomy): Bacteria > Desulfobacterota > Desulfobacteria > Desulfobacterales > Desulfobacteraceae > Desulfobacula. The sequence goes on from CAZYDL010000364.1 coordinate 1,920, forward strand.
TTATTGATACTTTAGATCAAACGGCTGATTTACTTGATGACACCAGCGATGCCCCGGTCATAAGGCTTGTCAATCACATGATATTCCAGGCTGTAAAGGCAAGTGCAAGTGATATTCACATTGAACCATTCCAGGATGTTTTAAATATAAGGTATAGAATAGACGGTATCCTTTATGAAATGCTCAATCCCCCCAAAGGTGTGCAGGCTTCTTTGATATCACGCATCAAAGTAATGGCAAATATGAACATTGCTGAAAAAAGAGTGCCCCAGGATGGCAGAGCACAGGTAAGAATAGGTGACCAGGAAATTGATATTCGTGTTTCCACGGTTCCCACATCCTATGGCGAACGAGTGGTCTTAAGACTTTTAAATAAATCAGGATACTTCCTTGAATTTTCCCAGTTTGGCCTGTCTGATGAAAATTATAGACTCATAAATAAAATCATACGCCAGAACAATGGGATTGTGCTTGTCACAGGGCCAACGGGAAGCGGTAAAACCACAAGCCTTTATGCTGCACTTTCAGAAATTAATTCAACAGATAAAAATATTATTACCATTGAAGATCCAGTGGAATATAATCTAAAAGGGATAGGTCAGATCCAGGTAAATGCAAAAACAGGGGTCACCTTTGCAAAAGGTCTGCGATCCATTGTAAGACAGGACCCGGATATAGTACTCATTGGTGAAATACGTGACATAGAAACAGCAGAGATAGCCATACAATCAGCCTTAACAGGTCATCTTGTCTTTTCCACACTGCACACCAATGATTCAGCAGGTGCCATTACAAGACTTGTGGATCTTGGAGTGGAACCCTATCTTATATCATCTTCTGTAAATACAGTCATTGCCCAGCGTCTTGTAAGGATATTGTGCAATGAATGCAAAGAAAAATTCATGCTTGAATCCTCCCATATCAAAGCTCTTAACGGAACAGGTGATAAATATATTGGAGAGTATGTCTTTCGACCAAAAGGGTGTTCAAAATGTTTTAATACAGGTTATTCTGGCAGGCAGGCAATTTTTGAAATTATGCCCATGGATGATACTTTGAAAAGTCTGGTCCTTGAAACTTCAGATTCCAACCAGATAAGAAACGCAGCTTTAAAAGCAAAAATGAAGACTTTGCGTCAGGATGGAATGTCCAAAGTACTCAAGGGTATCACCTCCATTGGCGAAGTTCTTCGTGTTACCCAGGAATAATTTATTTTAAAATGATTGTGTGCAGCATAAAAATCTTCAATAACTGCTCCAAGATCTTTTCCTTGATAAATCAGTATAAAGATATAAACTTATTGTCAGCAATAAAAATTTTGTATTTATATAATAGAGGAGATATCCATGCCATTGTTTGAATATCAGTGCAATGAATGTGGAAAATCAAGTGAAGTATT
>CAZYDL010000365.1:0-1178 GCA_964646305.1 uncultured Desulfobacula sp.
TTGTACTTTTGCCTGGAACTGATTATAATTTTTTGCAGTAAAAGAGATGGAATAATTCCGACTTTCAAAATTCTCTGGAGGTAAAAGTTTAATTTTTTTTCCAAGTTTTAAATTATTAATTTTTTTCTGGACCATTTGACTGGTTTGAAAAAGAGCCGGAAACCTCTGTCTATAAAGATATTTCCTTAAAAGTCTGGTCTTTAATACAGGCTCTTTATTGTGATCGAAAATAATCTCTTTAATTTTTTGATTTTGGAAAAAAAACATTGGATCCATGGAATCTCTTTTGGATATTTCCATTATATATTGTATGATTTCAAGCTGTTTATTATTTGAAGCTTTAATCTTTGAAAAAACTTCTAAAAAACTTATTATGATTTCTTTTTCAAACATCAACAATTTTTTAGCAGTTTTAAAAGAGATATTGCCATGATGGATTAATTCCATGGCAGGATCAGGTAAACTTGCAATATCCAATAAATTTTTAACAAATCGAGAATTAAGCTCTCTGTTAAATATGGCAGTAGATTTCAGGGCAATCTGTTTTGCATCCAAAAAATTGCTGAGACGTTTGATACTTTTAATCAGTTCAGCCTGGGTTAACTGCCTTTGAAAACTTAGAGCCACGATTGATTTCACAAGGCATTGATAATCATCTTCACCTGAATATGTTTTATATACAGCTATGGTATCACTATTATTAACAATAGAAGCTTTGATTCTATTGAATCCTGAAACAATAATATATTTATTATTAAAAGGTCTGACCAGAGGTGGGTTGATCAGACCACTTTGTTCTATAGATTGTGCAAGAAATTCAATGTTTTCTAAAGAAAATGATATTTTATACCTAAGATCATTTAAATCAATATCATTGATGTTTATCTCACAAAATTGTTCAGACATCATCGCCTGTTAAGCGTTTATAAATTTCTTTATATGTATTGGATGTTCTGTCAATGAGTTCCTGGGGTAATTTTGGTCCAGGAGGAGTTTTACCCCAGCCTGATTGAGTAAGCCAATCCCTTACATGCTGCTTATCAAAACTATTTTGACTTCTGCCTGGCTCATATTCACTTAAAGGCCAGAATCTGGAAGAATCTGGAGTAAGTATTTCATCAATAAGGATGATATCTCCATCAAGCAGACCAAATTCAAACTTGGTATCAGCAATGATA
>CAZYDL010000365.1:1188-3310 GCA_964646305.1 uncultured Desulfobacula sp.
GCCTTTGGAAAGGGCAAGTTTGGCACCTTTATTATATAGTTCAAGACTTAATTTTTTTAGTTTATCAGCCATTTCATGACCAATAATATCTACAGCTTCATCAAAGCTGATATTTATATCATGATCCCCAACCTCAGCTTTGGTTGATGGTGTAAAAAGAGGTTTTTCCAATTTATCTGATTCTTTTAATCCTTCTGGTAATTTAATACCGCACACATGGCCCTCTTTTTGATATGAGCTCCAGCCAGAGCCTGTAATATAACCTCTTACAATACATTCAATTGAAAGCGGTTCTGCTTTTTTGACCAGCATGCTGCGCTTATCAAGGGCTGATGCATGCTTTTTAAATTCTTCAGGGTATTCATTCACATTGGTTGTAATTATATGATTTTTTACAATACTTTCCATATGATTAAACCAGAAAACCGATATCTGATTTAAAACCTTGCCCTTGTCAGGTATAATATCAGGCAAAACCACATCAAAGGCTGAAAGCCTGTCTGTTGTAACCATTAGCAAGGAATCTCCTGTATCAAAAATATCTCTGACCTTGCCTTGTCTTACCAGAGATAAATCATCAAATTGAGTTGTGGGAATGGATGGCATATTTAAATCTCCTTGTATTAAAAATTGTGATATATAAATTTTTGTCATTTAAAATAAATTACTATTTTGAATGTTTGTGTTGTGTAGTTTTCATATCATATAATTAGATATTTATCTATATTTACATATGTGACAAAATATATTAAATATTCATTTTTGAACACATTGTTGACTCAAGGCATATACTTATAATATTGTTCTTTTAACTTAATATTTTATTTATGGGATTTAAAAAATCATGCAAAAATATCTCTATTTATTTATAATTATTGTTTTAATGGCTTTTAATCCACTCTTGGCTGCTTCTCAAACATCCTATTCTCTGTATGACCTTGCTTTGCTTGCCAATAAACAGAGTGAAACAATTAAAATTGCAAAAGAAGATGTTTTTATTGCACAACAGGATAAACAGAGAGCTTTATCCGTCTTAATACCAAGAGCCACAGCTTTTGGAGCCATGACAAAGTATAAAGAAGAAGACATGGCAGCTCCTGACACTTTGACCCTGGGTATTAAATTAACACAATCATTTACCATTAATGGAAAAGAGTTAATTGCCTATGATGTTACAAAAAATATTATAGAGGGTAAAGAGCTGTCCCTTGAGAGCATTCGTTCTCAATATTTATTACAGGTTGCCCAGGCCTATTATAATATATTAAGCTCCCAAAAATTTTTTGAAATTGCCCAGTCAGATGTACAACGTTTAACTACCTATAAAAACGCTGTAATAGAAAAACTAAGCGTTGGAAATGTAACTAAAACTGATTTATACAGGGCAAAAGCAGAATTATCCAAAGCAATGACAGAACAGGTAAAAGCAGAAAACAGAGTATTACAAAGCAAAGCTGCATTACATAATCTGGTAATAATAGATGAAAATTTTAACCTACAAAAAGAAGACATCATAGAAAACAGAAGTTATAAATTTACTTTAGATGAGATTCAAACTGCTGCTTTAAACAATAGATCTGAAATTAAAGCAGCAAACAAAAACCTTGAAATCGCGGAAAAGACCATTAAATTTGAAAAAAGCGATTTTTGGCCTACTTTGTCCCTTGAAGCTGGTTATAAAGAGACAGATATCCAATATGATGATCCCGTGAGTATGGAATATGATACCAAAGATTATTATTTTACAGGGGAACTTGTATTTACTTTGTATGATGGCGGTTTGAGAAGTGCCCAGATCAAGCAGGCCCATGCTGATTTAAGAAAAGCAAAAAATGCTGTCTCTTTACAAAAAAGACAGATTATTCTTGAAGCACGAATAAATTTTCTTGATAACAAAACTGCAAAAAGCGCTTTAGTGAATTTACAGGATGAACTCAAAGCTGCAAAGGAAAACTTTAATGCTGTTACAATGCAATTTAAGTACGGCATGGCTGACAGTATTGACATAATGGATGCAAACACACTACTTGTTTCAGCTCAAAGGCGAATTTCAGATGCCCAGTATATTTACTATTTTTCTATTTTAAAAATCCTTTATACCAAGGGCGAACTAAATAACTTT
>CAZYDL010000366.1:0-3289 GCA_964646305.1 uncultured Desulfobacula sp.
CACCCATGAATCTTGTTGAGTGTACAATCAAAAAACAGGATAATAATACCTTTGTTGTATTTGAAACAGGTTTTCAGCTTCTAGTTCCGAAAAAAGAGGGGAAAGACCTGGTTGACAATTTAATTGATGATCAAAAAGTTGTCATGGGACTGAGAGCAGAAGAAATTGTACCAGCTGCCATTGACACCTCTCTTACTGAAAAGTGGATATTTGAGGGAACGATCATGGTTGTTGAACCACTTGGGAATGAAACCCATCTTCACTTGGAAATCAATGGGGTTAGAATGATGTCAAAAAGTGAAGGGAAAAAGATTTTCAGGCCCAATGAAAAAAGAAAATTTCATATAAACCTCAATGAAATGCATCTATTTGATGCCAATACTACACATGTAGTTTATTAAACGCCTGGGCAGTGTTCATTGATCACGCACAAAATATGAAAAATTATAACACTTAAAATTATCTATTGCATATGCACTTGAAATGTTTATGCAATAATAACCTCTATTCCTTTATCCTCAAGCTCTTTTTTAAATCCGGGTTTAATTTTCTCATCTGTAATCAGAATATTAACTTTATCTATGGGTGCTGTAACAAAATTTGATACCACTCCCATTTTACTGCTATCTGCAACCACAATAACAGGTCCAAGGGTCTGTTCAATCATCAGCCGGGCAACGGCAGCTTCTTCTTGTATGGGAGTTGTCAAACCAAATTTCATACTGATTCCATCCACACCAATAATGGTTTTACTTCCGCACACGGTTTTCAATGTCATATGGGTAAGATCTCCAATTAATGAGTTTGACTGCCTGCGAAACCGCCCGCCCGTTAATATTATTTCAATTTCAGGATTTTCAATTTCCACAAGGGCGTTGGCATTGCTTGTTATGACACATAGATTTTTACCTGATAAATGTCGTAAAACCTGGGTATTGGTCGAACCGGTATTGATAAGCAGTGTATCACCTGGCTCTACTAACTTTCCTGCGGCAATACCAATTTTTTCTTTTTCACTGTAATATTTTTGATTTTTCTCTTCATAAAGGGATTCCACTTTTACGCGGCGCCGCAGGATGGCACCACCATGGGTTCGTTCCAGGATTCCCCTTCTCTCAAGAATATCAAAATCACGACGGATGGTAAGTTTAGTCACGCCAAACAGTCTGCTTAATTCAGCAACCTTGACAATTTGCTTTTCCTTAATTAATTTTTGAATCCTTGCCTGCCTGTCAACCGGTATTAAAGTCAGGATCATTTTTTGTATATCTCCAATTCAAAGTGGATATTTATCCTTATATTCTTATGGAATAAAAAGTTATATTAATTCAAGCCGAAAATTAATAAAATACTTGCATAAAAGCAATAAAAAAGGCATAAAAGCAATAAAAAAAGAACATTTTAATTCAAAAGGCTATATTGAGACTTCACCCGTGGCAGTAAAAAATAGTATTATGGAAACAGATGTATTAATCATAGGCGGAGGCGTTACTGGAACTGGTATTGCAAGGGATCTATCTTTGCGGGGACTTAATGTGGTGCTGGTGGAAAAAAAAGATCTTAATGCAGGAGCTTCCGGCGGCAACCATGGCCTTTTGCACAGTGGTGCCCGATATGTTCATTCTGATCCTGAAGCTGCCCGGGAATGTCAGGAAGAGCAAAAAATACTAAAAAAAAATGCCGGCCATTGCATTGAAGAAACCAAAGGGTTCTTTGTTGCTGTTAAAGGGGATGACTGGAACTATATCCATGATTTTCCCCATATGTGTAAAAAATCTGGAATTAAATCCAAAGCCATAGATCTCAAAGATGCCATGGAAATGGAACCTTCTCTGTCAAAGGATTTGATTGCAGCATATGAAGTCAACGATGCCTCCATCAACCCTTTTAAATTATCCATTGAAAACATGAATGATGCTGTCTCTTTGGGCTCTTCCTATCTGAGTCACACTAAAATTGAAAACTTTAAAATTGAAAACTTTAAAATTATCCATGCACTTGTTCGAAATAAAATAAGTGGGAAAACCATAGAAATCAGGGCAAAAACCTATGTAAACGCTGGAGGAGCATGGGCAAAAGATATTGCAGCCATGGCTGGTATCACGATTAATATGGTTTTTTCCAAGGGCAGTCTTCTTGTTACAAATAAAAGAATTACACAAAGGGTTATTAACAGATTAAGACTCCCTACTGATGGTGATATTCTGGTGCCTGGTGGTGTTGTTTCAATCCTTGGGACCACATCTGAGCGCGTTGAAAATTTAGACAATATCCACCCGACCATTAATGAGGTGGATCATATCATAGAGCAGGGAATTCAAATGATACCAGCCCTGAAGGAATCCAGATATATCAGGGCTTATGCAGGCGTACGGCCTCTGGTCAGCCTGGGAGATGATAAAGATGACAGAAATGTAAGCCGGGGGTTTACCCTTATAGATCATGCAGAGTCAGAATATGAAAATGAACAAATTGATAATTTTATAACTATTACAGGCGGCAAATTATCAACATACAGATTAATGGCAGAAAAGACATCTGATATTGTATGCCGCAAGCATCATCTTACAGCAGAGTGCAAAACAAAATCTACCCCCCTGCCCTCCACTCTTGATGGAGAGTGGTCTGAGCCAGGTGTGTTTGTCAATGATTCAGCCTCTCTTGGATCTTCAGACGAATCTTATCTTTGTGAATGTGAAATGGTACCTGCAAAAGGTATCGATACTATAATTAATTCAATAAAAAAAAATGGGGGGCATCCAGATCTTGAAGCCATTGCAGTCAGGACAAGAGTTGGAAAAGGTCCCTGCCAGGGAACTTTTTGCAGTGTGAGACTGCTTTCTTATCTATATAATAAAGGTAATATTACAGATACAGACGGTATAAATGATTTAAAAAAATTTTTAAATGAACGATGGAAGGGTGAACACTCGCTGCTATGGGATCAGACACTTGTTCAGTCATCTTTAAAAGAGATGATACATTGTGGACTATTCAGCCTCGAGCTCACGTAGTATTTGGATGCAAACTCACCCATCTGCTTCGTTGCTGCAAACTTTTGCAATCCTCATGTATAATAGTACACTCTCCTCCGGTTGTAAAATGTCTTGCACCTCACATATGGGCAAGTTTTCATTCAAATACAGATTAATTTGGTGCTATTAAATAAAGAATGAGAAATAAACAACATATTAATTGTGATATTTTAATTATCGGTGCTGGTTTTGCCGGCATGGCTGCCGCTGCCCGAGCATCAGAGCTTGGCTTGAAAACTGTTATGGCAGGCAAT
>CAZYDL010000367.1:0-3268 GCA_964646305.1 uncultured Desulfobacula sp.
AAATATCTCCAGCACCATTTGCTGCAACAACAACACAGGAACAGGTTTTGTCCCTTAAAAACATGGTGGCGGCATCTTCCATATCTTCATTGACTGGATTGTATAAAAGCTGCATCTGTTTAACCATGGGATGGGGTGTCCCATCTTTCTGGATTGCCAGGGAGTGATTCTGCTGGATGGAATCATATCCTGCAATTCCCGGTAAAATATATTTTCTACCTCCTCCAAATCCTGCAATCAAATGATGCAGTATGCCACCAAAAATAATTATATGGTCTGCCTCACACGCTTCTTGTGTAATATAAAATTCTGTTTCTTGCTCACTTGTTCCAAGATAAACAAGCCTGTCGTAATTTTTATTGGCAGAATTTAAAATTTTAATATTTTTGGCACAATAATTACCCACAAGGGAGGCAAATGCATCACGCTTAAACTCTGCATGGGTTCCCAGGGCTATGATGATTGTTATATAGTTTTTGGCAACCCCGAGATCCAGCAGAGTTTTCACAATAACAGGAACAAAAATATCTCCCCTTGCCCATAGCCTTGTATTGTCAGGAACAATAATTGCAATTTTTTTATTACTAATGTTTAAAGGGGCATACTCTTTTATGCCCTTTGCAATCTTATTTGTTATCTGGTCATGGCTCAAACCAGGTATATCTTTTCCAGTCAGTGTATCAATGATCATATTATCTGAAATTGAAAAATTTATTGAGCCTGAACCTTTTTCAAGTTGGATTTTCATATGTCGTCAGTTAAAATAACCTGCCTCCCAATCCAATCATTTCAACAGGATGTTTCACCATTATATTATCGTTTTCCTTTAAATTTCCTGACAGATTGATCCTGCACACAGGACAGTCTGTCAGCCAGATTTCTGCTCCTGTTTTTTTTGCATTTTCAATTTTCCCTTCTACTATTTTTCCTGAAACTTCAGGGTATTCATAAAAAAATGTTCCCCCTCCTCCACAGCATTCATCTGCATCAACAGCCCTGATATAATCTATTGCAGGCAGTGCCTTTAATATCGTTTCAGTGTTATTAGGTGATTGCAGGCTGTTTTTGAGATGGCATGGCAGATGATAGGTAACCTTTGTTTCAGATAATTTAAAATTATAGGGGATTATTTTATCTTGCTGTATTCCTGCTGATTTTATGATGTCCTGTTTTATAATTTTCAGGGCTTTAGATAAATCTTGTTTGCCTGATTCCTGTTTAATAAAAGACATGATATCAATGACTTTTAAAGAAATCTTGCTTGCAGCTTCAACAATTTCAGGCCCAAAGTCATTTTTAAGGGCAATATACTCATTTTTCAGGGCTGAACCACATGTAGGGCAATCAACAATAATCGCCTTTATAGTGTCCTGATCTGGATTGGCCAGATCTGAATTCTTAGTGTTCCAGTTTTCCGGGTTTAAGGCTTTTATATTAGTTACTATGTTTTGTTGTGCCTGGTCTTTAGCTCCGTGAAAAAGCATGGGAATACCGCAACAGGTCTGCTTTTCAGGAATAATAACTTTATAACCCATTGCCTTTAAAATATTTATTGTTGCAAAACCTGTTTTATCAAAAATATAATTTGTGGCACATCCTGTAAAATAGAGAACACTTCCTTTAGTATCTGTTTCAGGTATTGCGATTTCAGACCTGTCAATCGCAGCCACTGCCTGTCTGAATGATTCTTTATTTAACTTTGGAAATCTTTTTAAGGGAATATTACCAAGATCATATTTTTCAAAGAGAATTTGCGGGGTGATTCTTTGTCCCAGTTTTGCAAAACCTGCTGCACATTTTATCCTAAATTCACTGGCAAGAAGATAAACAAGGCTTTTTATGGCAATCTTTTCTCCATGAGCCCTGGCCATTTTTGTTCTCATTTCCATGAATCTGGAGTAGTGATTAATGCCTGAAGGGCAGATTGCAGCGCAGGCTCCGCACATGAGGCATTTTGAAATAATTTCCTTTAAACCGGATGATGAGATCAGCTCTTTGTTATCATAATATTTAATTAATTGAAGCCTTGCTCTTGGAGAAGCATGTTCCTGGAGTGCAACTTTGTACGTTGGACAAACTGACAGGCACAGCCCGCATTTACTGCAATTTTGAAGTCGTGTTGATTCCATGTCATACAAATTTCCCATTTATACAAACTTTCCAGGATTGAGAATACCATCAGGATCAACAGCTTTTTTAATTACAGACATGAACTCAATGTCATCCTTACTCATAACAAGGGGCAGAAATCTTGTCTTGGCAAGACCGATACCATGCTCGCCAGACAATGTGCCATTGAAATCTATTGCAGCCTGTACAATTTCAACAAAGGCTTTTTCCACGCTTTCCCACTGCTCTTTATTATTTCTGTCAGCAGGTATCATGGGATGCATATTGCCATCTCCCGCATGGGCAAGTATTCCAACCTTAAGCCCATATTTTTCTGCTATCTTAACAGTCTTTCTGATCATTACAGGAACTTTGCTGACGGGTACAGTTACATCTTCTGACAATAAGTCAGGAGCAAGTTTTGCAAAAACACCATAGGCAGATCTTCTTGCAGTCCACAATTTTTCTCTCTCTTCCAATGTTTTTGCCTCTTGTATGGCGACAGCATTATTGGCTTCCAGTTTTTTATAAATCTTTTTAATCTCTTTTTCACATGCTTCTTTAACACCGTCAATTTCTATTACAAGGGATCCTTCTGCCTCTCTTGGCAGGCCCAATTTTGCAGAGTCTTCAATGGCATTAATGGTTGCTTTATCCAAAAGCTCCATGGCCACGGGAAGAATCCCGGCTCCTATGATATCAGATACTGATTTTGCTGTATTATCAAGATCATCAAAAGTAACCAGGATTGTCTTTATGGTTTCCGGAACAGGCACCACACGCAGAATAATCCTGGTAACAAGCCCCAAGGTTCCTTCAGAACCGCAAAATAAACTGGAGAGCCTGTACCCTGTAACGTCTTTAACATTGGTGCTGCCAAAATTTACAATTTTCCCGGAAGCAAGAACAACTTCCATTCCAAGGATATAATCAACAGTTACACCATATTTCAGGCATCTTGGGCCTCCTGCATTCTGGGCAACATTGCCGCCAATGGTTGAAACATTCATGGATCCGGGATCAGGAGGATAGAAAAAACCAAAGGGTTCAAGGGCCTTTTGAATATCAATATTCACAACTCCGGGCTCAACAATGATATATCTGTCCTTTGTATTAATCTCCACTATTTTGTTCATTTTTGAAAAGCAGAGCACAACAC
>CAZYDL010000368.1:0-3264 GCA_964646305.1 uncultured Desulfobacula sp.
GTTATTAACAGTCCCGGGGTTTTCACATTATAGTCCGGCACCATATTTTGTGGTTGATGGATATTTTATTCATCACACAGATAATCAACGATATAAAAGGTTTCCTACACCCTGAAACGGGTTATGTAAAATTCCTTATGACAAATAGCCAGTATTTAAAAAAGCCATTGACATTAAGACTATTTTAAGTATAATTAAATAAATATTAATTATACTTAAAATTAAAATTCCAGATCAGGCGGGTTAATGAAAACAAAACTTGGTGCACTTTTAAAAACCATTAGAAGTTCAAGAAGCATGACCATTAAAGAAGTTACTGCAAAAGCAGGTGTCAGCTCCAGTTTGCTGTCACAAATAGAGAGAAACAGAATATCACCCTCCCTTGATACTCTGCTTCAGATTCTTGAAGTTTATGGTGTCTCCCCATATAAATTCTTTAAGGATTATGAAACCAGTTCAAAGGTTGAAATTGTAAAACAGGGGGATAGAAAAATCCATGAGCGAAAAGGCTTTAAATATGAAAAACTTTGCGGAGACAGCCAAAGCAAGGGAAATCACTCCTTTAATGCTTTTTTCCTTGAGCTTTCACCAGGACAAAAACGCGGGGATGTAAATGACGGACATCTTGGCCGTGAACTTGGAATAGTTATAAAAGGCACTGCCCAGCTTGTTTATGGTGAAGAAATCTATGAAATCAATAAAGGAGATTCAGTATCCTTTTTTTCACAGATTCCCCATGTGATTCAAAATATATCTGATGAAATATTCCAGGCATACTGGGTGGTTACACCAGCAGACGGGGAAGATTATTTTGGAGACAAACAATAAAAACAGTGGGAATACAATGCAAAAACCAGTCGGAAAAACCATAGCTCAAAAAATATTTAAGGCCCATTTACAGGATACGCCATGTAAAGATGTTAATGTATTAAGCATAGACAGAGTTTTCTGCCATGAAATTACAACACCGATGGCCATACAGGATCTTGTGGCAAGGGGTAAAGATAGAGTATTTAATCCAGATAAAATCAAAGCTGTCATTGACCATGTAACACCTGCCAAAGATTCCAAAACAGCAATGCAGGGTAAAATCATGAGGGAGTGGGCAAAGCGCCACAATATAAAAGATTTTTTTGATATTGGGCAAAATGGTGTATGCCATGCTCTGTTTCCTGAAAAAGGTTTTGTCCTTCCCGGGTTTACAATTATCATGGGTGATTCCCACACCTGTACCCACGGGGCTTTTGGAGCTTTTGCCGCAGGTGTTGGCACAACAGATCTTGAAGTTGGTATTTTAAAGGGGGTCTGTACTTTTAAAACGCCTGAAACATATAAAATCAATCTCATTGGAACTTTGCAGCAGGGAGTATATGCCAAAGATATTATTCTTGAGATTATCAGGCAGCTTGGAGTAAATGGCGCCACTAATATGATTATTGAATTTACAGGCAATATTGTGGATGCAATGAGCATGGACCAGAGAATGACCCTTTCCAATATGGCAGTGGAAGCAGGTGCCACCAGTGGAATATGTCTTCCTGACAAAACAACCATTGAATATCTCTGGGAGTTTATTAAAAAGGATTTTTCCAGTAAAGAACAGGCACTTGAAGAGTTTTCAAAATTCAGGTCAGATGATGATGCAGAATATGCAAAAACCAAAACAATTGATGTTACAGCTCTTGAACCTTTAACAACCTTTGGCTTTAAGCCTGACAATGTAGAACCTGTATCCAGAATGACAGGAACAAAGCTTGACCAGGTATATATTGGTTCATGTACCAATGGAAGGCTTGAAGATTTACAGATTGCAGCAAAAATTCTTGACGGTAATACCATCTCTCCCAATGTTCGGGGGATAGTTTCACCTGCAACACCAAAAATATTTGCTTTGGCCTTGGAACAGGGCATTATTAAAACTTTCATGGATTCAGGCTTTTGTGTTACCAACCCCACATGCGGTGCCTGCCTTGGAATGAGCAATGGAGTACTTGCCAAAGGAGAAGTTGCTGCAGCCACAACAAATCGAAACTTTAACGGCCGCATGGGAAAAGGCGGCATGGTTCATTTAATGAGCCCTGCAACTGCTGCTGCCAGTGCTATTAAGGGCGAAATTATAAATTCCATATTATTTAAACATTGAACCATCAAAATTTAGACCTGGACAATTTTAAGGATAGATAAAAATGAAAGAATTTAAGGGAAATGTATTATTTCTTGATCGCTCGGATATTAATACCGATGAAATAATTCCAGCAAGATATCTCACTGAAATTGAAAAATCAGCCCTGAGACCTCATCTGCTTGAAGATCTAACGCTTGAAGATTTTGATCCTGACATTGATATTAAAGGCAAATCAATCATTGTTGCAAGGGAAAATTTTGGATGCGGTTCATCAAGAGAACATGCGCCATGGGCCCTTGAAGCAAATGAAATTTTTCTTGTGATAGCTCCGGGCTTTGCCAGAATATTCAGGCAGAATATGTTTAATTGCGGTATGCTTGCCATTGAACTTGCTGACAATATAATTGATGATATTTTTAACAAATTTTCAACACTTGAAACACAAGTTTCCGTGGATCTTAATACTTGTGAGATAGTGATCCAGGCAGCAGATCAAATCCAGACAATTGGATTTAAAATTTCAGAGTTTGATACTGCTCTTATTAAAACCGGCGGCTGGGTTGAATACGCTGACACACATTACTAAGTTGTGCATCCAAAAACCGCAGATTTTCCCACTCTCTAATCAGGATTTACACTCTATCTTCCACCGCTCCATTTAAGGCGGGTTTTCAAAATTTTATAATAGGACTGGTTTTCAAAGGAGATCATATTAATATCATTGCGGCTCTTTTTGATAAAAATTTTATCTCCTGGATCCATTTCAAAGCCCTCCTGACCATCAAGGGTCAGGATCATATCTTCAGGACTGCCTTCAAGAAGTATCTCTATTTTTGTTGAATCAGGAATAATCAAAGGTCTGTTTGTCAATGTAAAAGGACATATGGGGGTCAGAATAATTGAAGGGACAGCAGGGTCAACCACAGGCCCGCCCGCTGCAAGGGAATAGGCTGTTGAACCTGTTGGGGTTGCAAGGATCAAACCATCTGCTCTGTAAGTTGTCAAATAAACAGAATCAAGATATACAGCACAGGAAGCAAGGCGGGAGAGAGCTGATTTATTAATAACTGCATCATTTAAAACATCAACATCAACAATCTGTTCATTCTTGCGCATAACCTTGATATCAAGACGGGATC
>CAZYDL010000369.1:0-3254 GCA_964646305.1 uncultured Desulfobacula sp.
GAAACTACAAACGAAATGAAAGAAAACCAGCAAAATCAAATTGGACAGGAAATTAAGCTTCAGCTATTGGGTTGGATACTTTTTATAATATGCGCCATTTTCTTTATCGCATCAGGATTGAAAAATCATGATATTTTGACATTCATAGGAAGTGTCATTTTCTTAATTGCCTGTATAGTTTTTCTTATACCCCTGGTTAGGCCAAATAAAAAAGTGGAGAATGATAAAAAATAACAGAACTCCGCTAATCAGCCGACGCAAAAAACCGCGCGGCTGATTAGCGGAGTTCTGCTAAAGAAAAAACTTGATAATACGTACGGTTATTTAACTGATCAATGGGGCTGAACCGTTAAGAAAAGCTGTAAAACATTTTAAAAACCAGGCAATGGATTCAATCTCAAATTCTTTTTGATCTTTTTTGCTTGTCATCTGGTGGTCACCGTTTTGATGGATAATCAGTTTTTTTGGTTTTTTTGCAGCTTGATAAATATCGCGGGCATTGGAAACCGGCACTGTTGTGTCTGCATCACCATGGAAAATAAGTATATTGGAAAGTTGTCCGGCTTTATTAATAATATTAAAGAGAAGGTTTTTTTTAAAAAAGCTCAAGGGCAGGGCAGGACGGTTGTCATTCCCATGCAGGGGGATATTTTCTATTGTGCGGCTTTTTACAGGGGCAGAGCAAAGAATTGCTCCACAAAGATTAATGTCCATTTTTATAAGTTTTTCCCAGACATTGATGCAGGTAGCTCCCCCCATGCTTGAACCAAACATTGCAATATCCCGGCTTGTTTTTTCAAGATCAAGAATATGTTGAACAGCATTGAGATAATCAATTGTTCTTTTTTCAAGGGAGGTCTCTTTGATAAAATCTCCTTCACTTTCACCACAGCCCCTGTGGTCAAAACGAAAAAAAGCAATATTATTCTTCACAAGAATTCTTGATAACACCTTTTGTTTTGCAGATTCTTTGGAGCCTTCAAGACCATGGGAACCCACAACAAGGGGAGGATTTTTAATATCAGGCAGGTGAAGAATTCCTTTAAGCATCAAACCTTCAGAGATAAAATTTATTTTTTGTGATAGGGTTTTCATACCTTGTCTTTATGCCATTTAATCACTATAATATCAAGTTGATGTGTGTAACTATTTCGGCCTGTACCGCAGCTGAACCGGCTGGTTGTGGGTGAAAAAAAATATAACTTAAGCATTGGAACAAGATGACAATAAAAAAAAGAAAAGCCTATGAACTTGAAATAATTGACCTTGCCTTTGGGGGTAAAGGATTGGCAAAACCTGATGGGTTCCCGGTTTTTATAGATCAATGTGTTCCCGGTGATGTGGTGTTTGCAAAAATTACCAAAAAGAAAAAATCCTGGGCTCAGGGCAAATTAATCAATATTATCAAACCTTCTTCCCTTAGACAGGAGGGTAAATGTCAATATTGTAACTTTTGCGGGGGGTGTAAATGGCAGCAGCTTGGCTATGATCTCCAGCTTGAATATAAAAAAAGACACGTTATAGAATCCATTGAACATATTGGCAGGTTAAAAGATATTCCTGTCAATGATGTTATCCCCTCTGACACGATATTTGAATACCGAAATAAAATGGAGTTTTCCTGCTCTTCCAAAAGATGGCTTTTGCCCGAAGAACTTGCAAATCAGGATATTAAAAAAGATTTTGGTATTGGACTCCATGTGCCTGGAACCTTTGACAAGGTTATTGATATTAAGCAGTGTGAGATTATGCCCTCCCTTGGCAACCAGATTTTAGACGATGTGCGAAAATTTATAATAAAATCAGGTCTGCCTGCCTATCATTTAAGAAATCATGAAGGATTCTGGCGGTTCTTAATGCTTCGGCACTCTGTTGCCTTTGATACATGGATGGTGAATATTGTCACTACAACAAAAAACCATGATGTGGTTCAGGAACTTGCTGATATACTATCAAACAAATATCCTGAAATTGCATCGGTGATGAATAATATAACTGATGCTAAATCAGGGGTTTCAATTGGAAAAGAGGAAGTCTGTCTTTATGGATCAGATTATATAAAAGAAAAACTTGGTAAATTTGAATTTAAAATTTCTGCCAACTCTTTTTTCCAGACCAATACAAGGGCTTGTGAAAAATTATATGGTAAAGTTTCAGAATTTGCTGCATTAAAGGGCAATGAAATTGTAGTGGATCTCTATTCTGGAACCGGAACCATACCAATCTGGCTTTCAGATCAGGCTAAAATGATATATGGTATTGAGATTGTAAAAAGTGCTGTTATTGATGCGAAACTTAATGCCAAGCTCAATGGGATTGAGAACTGTGAATTCCTTGAAGGTGATATCAAAGACGTTCTGCCTCAATTGGAAAAAAGATTTAAAAAAGAGTTAAAACAAAATATTGATATCATGATTATTGATCCTCCAAGGGTTGGAATGCACAAAGATGTTGTAAAACAGGTCCTTTCCATTGCTCCTGGAAAGATTGTCTATGTATCGTGTAACCCTGCAACCCTTGCACGCGATCTTGAAATGCTGGCATCTGAATATAAAATCGTAGAGATTCAGCCCGTGGATATGTTCCCACACACCTATCACATTGAATCTGTGGCACTGCTTAACAGGTTGTGACAAAATACGGATTTGCCCAGCAATAGCAGTTAAAAAGAATTAATCCTCGGAAAAGAGACAGCTTAAAATAAGCATTTCATCTTCTCTGGCTTTTGTAATTTTATATGGCAGGTTATAGAATAATTTTTTCATGCCGGTATTATCAGGCGAAGTATAGGCCACAAGCCCTTTGATCCCATTATCAAGTGCTGCCCTTGCAAGTTTTTTCTGGAGGATTTTAGCAATTCCCATGCCCTGGTATTCCCTTGAAACTGAAAAGGCGATTTCAGCCATATTAACTATGGAATTTCTAAAATATTCACCAACGGCAATTATTTTTTCAAAACCTACGTCTCCAATGGTTGCAACAATGGTCAGGTCATTGATATAATCAATCTCAAAGGTTGTATCAATCTGATCATGGGCAAAACTCTTTTTTTCATGGAAAAATCTTGAAACAATATCCCCGCGATTCATTGTATAATAGTGTTCCTGGATACTTCTTTCATCAATTGGCTTGGCAGGTCGAAACATTATGGGAATCTGATTGATCTTTATGGTTTCCTCATATTTTAACGGATAAACTCCTTTAATCGCCTGCTTGAATTTTCTTCCAATATCAATGAGATCAAGCTCCTTGGC
>CAZYDL010000370.1:0-3242 GCA_964646305.1 uncultured Desulfobacula sp.
GACAACTGCCACAGGAACAGGGCAGGCCAGATGGCAGCCTGCCTGTTCAGCAGCTATGAAAATCGGGTTCTTTGTCAAAGGGACAAAAAGATCATGCATGGAAATCTCACTAATATTTTTAGATAGCTTTTGAATCATGGTACAGTCAGATTCTGTAATTTCTATCTTTGCAATTCTTTTATCTGATTTGTGTGCTTTGACTTTACAGTCAAACCCACAAACTCCAGGTTTCACACTAAGAAAAATATTATCCATAATCCTTTTTTCCCAGTAAAATTATCAACCGATATATTTCAATTGACTATTCTGGTTTTACAGGCCCTTTAGGTCCCTGGTTAAGTACATGATCTGGAACCACACCTTCAAGATGTGGAAATTTGTCAGTCATATGCGGCATCTGCATGGCTTCCATAAAATCTCTTTCAAACGTTGGTTCAACAGTAAGTTCCAGATATTGAACATTTCTGGCACACCAATTGGCTTCATCTCTTTTTTTCTTATTTAAGAGTGCTGCCCTGCAACCATCACCTGCGGCATTACCAACTCCATGTATTTTTTCTATTTCACAATCAGGGAATAAACCCATTACCAGAGCTTTTTCTCTGTCAACATGTGTCCCAAATGCTCCGGCAATTTTTACTGTATCAACCTTTTCAATACCCATGCGTTTCATCATCAGTTTACATCCGGCATATAATGCTCCCTTGGCCAGCTGAATCTGCCTGATATCTTTCTGGGTAATGACAATGTCCTTGTCAATGGAGGAATCCTCTTTCCATGCCAGAACAAATTCAAATTGTTTGGTATCTGGGTTTTTTCTAAAACGTGGATTTTCTTTTAAAAATTTCTTATTGAAAACTCCTGTTTTAGTAATAACGCTTGCTCTATAGAATTCTGCAAGTACATCAAGAATACCTGAACCACATATTCCTTTGACCTTCATATCTTCAGGTTTTGAAAATTTACGGGATTTGTCATGACCTATAACCCTGTAATCTACATCCTGGGTCTCGGGATCAATTTCAATCCGTTCAATGGCCCCTGGAGCTGCACGCATGCCAAAGGCAAGCTGGGCACCTTCCATGGCAGGACCGGTGGCACATGAAGAGGAGTATAACTTATGCCTGTTGCCAAGAATAAGTTCGCCATTGGTTCCAATATCAATAAGCAGCTGGATCTCATCCCCTTTATATGGTTCTTCAGCAAGAAGTACGCCTACATTGTCACCACCAACAAAACCTGCTTCATTGGGCATGACAAAAATATAGGATGAAGAGTTAATATTAATGTCAAGATCCCTTGCTTTGATATCTAAACTGTGATGAATCACCGGCGGAAAGGGTGCAAGCCCTACGGGTTCAGGGTCAAGTCCCAGCAGTATATGGTGCATGGCTGTATTAAAACCCATGGTGACATCTTCTATATCTTCCCTGCTGATTCTGAGATATTCAACACCTTCCTCTATGATTTCTTTGTATTCATCGGGCCCGTCTTCACCCTTCTTTTTTCTGATTTTTTTCTTTTTAGGATGGGTCTGTTCAATGGCCTTTTCAATGAGAGAATTGATTCCTTCAATGATATCATCACTCATCCGTTTAAGCCCGTCGGGTGTTGTCATGTGAAAAGTGATACGGGCCATGACATCTTCACCATATTTACACTGGGGATTCATGATGGAAGAGGTGGCAATTACTTCCATTGTATCCAGGTTGCAAAGGTAGCCAGCACAGGTTGTGGTGCCTACATCAATGGCAATCCCATAGGTATTTTTGGTTTTACCCGGCTGGATACGGATGACTTCTTTGTCGTTCCAGACACTGACAGTAACTATCCACTCTTTTGCCCTGAGCGCACCAGGAAGTGTCCTTAATGCAAAAATATCAATGGTTAAATCTGTTAAACCGTATTCCCTTGCAAGACCGTTGCACAGCCGTTCCCAGTCTCCTATTTTATCTTCAAAATCAGGCTTTTTCAACTCTATTGTATAGATTCTAATCGCTGGGTTGGAATCAATATGAATATCCCTTGCTGCCTTGGAAACCACTTGTTTGCCTGCACGGGATTCTTCAGGTACAAATACCAGGATATCATCCTCTATATTGGCCACGCACCCCAGCCTGAATCCTTTTTTTTGGTTTTCAGGGTTAATAAATTTAGACTCTAATTCATCCTGCCAGGGAGTTACATGTTCCATGGAAGATTGGATATTATATTTTTCAAAGTGTCCCTCTTCCACGCGGACAATACATTTTCCACAAACTTTTGTTTCACCGCAAAGAGCTTCGATATCCACACCCAAAAGTCGTGAGGCTTCTATGATATTGCACCCTTTTGGAACTTCACCACGTCGGCCCGAGGGCTGAAAGATTACATTTACATATTTTTGTGCCATTTATTGCGCTCCTTTAATTATTTAATCTCACCTTTCTGGAATTCCCTTAGTCTTCCAATCATTTTAATACCTTCAGATACTGCATTGCCTGCAGATTCAGCATAGCCATCTGCTCCAAAAAGGTTTGCAACATCACGGGTGACAGGAGCACCACCCAGCATGATCAAGCAGTCAGGATTTTTCTCTTTAACCATGGCAATAACTTTTTTCATGCCCATCATAGTTGTTGTCATCATGGCAGACATTGCAAGGACATCTGACTTTACATCCAATTGTTTTTCAACAAAGTCTTCCAAAGGAACATCACGACCAAGATCATGAACATCCCAACCTGCCACGTCAAACATCATCTTAACAAGGTTTTTTCCAATATCATGGACATCGCCCTGGATGGAGCCAATTACAACGGAAGCCTTGGGAGTATCGGCATCAAGGGTAATATGCGGCCGTAAAACATCCAGGCCTTTATAGAGTGCATCTGCACACATCAATACTTCAGGCACAAAATATTCATTGGTATCAAACAAGACACCAACTTTTTCCATTCCAGCGGCAAGCCCGTCCAATACAGCATCCATGGGGTCCATTCCTGAGTCAAGAGCTTCCTGGGCTGCATCTGCACAATCATCCTCTTCATACTCAACTACAGCTTCAACTAATTTTGCCAATATCTCTTTATGTGTGGCCATTTTTTTCTCCTTTTTTATATGAAAGTAATTGTAAATTTAGGGTATTTTGGGCAAACCAGGGTGAATGACCAGGTCTGCCCGTGGCAGTTATTAAATTCTTCCTACAGCCGGGGATGGTTTTTTACCATATTCCTTGACAGTTTTTACATAGGTTTTCATAT
>CAZYDL010000371.1:0-3231 GCA_964646305.1 uncultured Desulfobacula sp.
TGTTAAAAATATATAGTTGAACCTCTTGTAATGTCAATTAAAAAATTACAAATTAATAATGTATTATGAGGTATAAATACCAGGATTGCTCACGATATAAAAGATGCAACAACAAACTGATCATCCTTAATCATGACCGCATGGAATCCCTGACCGTACCATGTGTTTGGACGTAAAATTGCCCATATGCTAGGCGCAAACAATTTTGCAACCGGAGTGTACTTGTGTACATGAGGATTTCAAAATTGTGCAGCAACGACGCAGATGGGTGAGTTTACGTTCAAACACTATCTGAAACTGTCCATATAAGTATACAAAGCCGGCGACCCGCCAGTATGCAGAAAAAGCACATTCCCACCCTTTGGGAAATGATTTTTGCGGATAAGATCAATAAGCCCTGCAGCAGTTTTTCCTGAATATACAGGGTCAAGGAGAATTCCTTCGGTTCTGGCAAAAAGTTTTACAGCTTTCACCATGGAATCTGTTGGGATTGAATATCCTTGTCCAACATATTCATCAAAGCAGACAACATTGCTGCGTGCAATATTAGATTTGATATCAAGTTTTTCAGCAGTCTCAACAGCAAGATTATACACCTTTTCTTCCTTTTCCTCTTTTGACTGCGAAACATTAATACCGGTAATGGGAATATTCATGTTCATGCCAATCATGCCGGCAAGCATTCCTGCATGGGTCCCTGCAGAGCCGGACGGAACAATGATATGATCAATATCAAGGCGCAGATTATTAAGCTGGTTCATGGTCTCCTGGGCACATGCGGCATAACCTAGGGTTCCAATGGCATTGGAACCTCCCACTGGGATTATATAGGGTGTCCTGCCTTGTTCTTTAAGGTTTTTAGCCTTTTCTTCCATGACAGCCATTAGATCTGTGCCGTCTTCCACAA
Organism: uncultured Desulfobacula sp.; assembly: GCA_964646305.1. Taxonomy (GTDB): domain Bacteria; phylum Desulfobacterota; class Desulfobacteria; order Desulfobacterales; family Desulfobacteraceae; genus Desulfobacula. The sequence goes on from CAZYDL010000371.1 coordinate 908, forward strand.
CTTCAATGCTTGTTACTCCAAGAAGCTGGTATAAAAAGTTATTGCCGCTGGCATTTTTGTCGTATGCGCCTTTAACACGCTCTTCAAGGATTAAATGGCAGTCAAGGTTTTCCTTTACCGACCATGAAAGTGTTAATCGGCAATGGTTGGATTGTATGGCACCGCAGGTAATTATTGTATCTGCACCCTTTTCAAGGGCGTCTGCAATGCAGAATTCGAGTTTTCTGGTTTTATTACCTCCGGCAGAGCCGGGAAGCAGATCATCACGTTTGATATAAATATTAACATCGTTGCCAATAGCCTTGGTTAATGAAGGCAAAAATTCAATGGGAGTCGCACCTTGCAGATATTGTCTTCTTGGAAATTTTGTAAAATTCATGATCTCTCCTTTTAATAAAATACCTTGTCATTGGGCTGTTTTGATTTAATGCTTTGTTTCTGATAATTATATGAATAATTATTTTTGTGAATATTTTTTAATAAAATTACCAATTTCTTTAATGGCATGTTTTCCTTCTGGCAGATATTTGGCAAAATAGTGCCATACATGAAACATCTCTTTCCAGATATCAAGCTGAACAATTGCACCTGCATTTTCTAATTTCTGTGCCAGATTTTTTGAGTCATCAATTAAAACTTCATCTTCTCCTGTTTGAATAAGGATGGGGCATATTCCTGAAAAATCACCGTTGATTGGAGATATCATAGGGTTTGATAAATCATCATGGTCTGTATAAAACCTGGCTGTGCTTTTTAAGGCACTAAGATTCAGTAAAGGGTCTTTTTCTGCATTTTCAACAAGGGATTGATTTTTACATTCAAGGTCAACCCAGGGGGAAAGCAACACTGCACAGACTGGCAAAGGCTTTGCTTTTTTTAACAGAAGAGATAAAAGGCAAAGGGCAAGACCTGCTCCTGCAGAATCTGCAACAATACTGATTTTATACCCATTGGGATATGTATTTGTCAGCCATTGATAAGTAGCTCTTACATCTTCGATCCCAGCAGGAAAAGGGTGTTCCGGAGCAAGCCTATAGTTAAAGATCAGAGTTTTTGCTTCACAGGCCTGTGCTATTCGTGATGCAAGATCTTTGTGGGAATTTATTGACCCTGCAACATATCCTCCACCATGGATATACATGATGATCTGTTTTTCATTATACAGTTCAGGCTGCAGCCATTGGGCTTGAATAAAATTAATATAAAACGATTCTGTTTTTATGGAGTCATCAGGCTTAAATGCAAGGGCGCTTTTTTCAAGAAGCATTCTATATTTTTCAATGCCAATGGAGTCAAAGCCTGGACGTGATTTTAATTGTCTGAAAATAGCACTGAGTATGTGTGATCTTATTGTGGTCATGAAAGATCAAATTCTGGATATAGTTTTTCACAGCATTCAGGGCAGATTCCATGGGAGAAAATAGTTTTTTTAAAATATTCTTCTATCTGTATCCAGTCATCATCTTTTACTTTTATGCTTTTACAATTTGCACAAATCGGTACCACATTTTTTAAGGTCTTGTTTTGGGGGGTAAGAAATTTTTTATATTTTTGCTTAAGTTTAATAATTTTTGTGATGTCCCGTACAACAGCAATTGCACCATTGTATTTATTTTTATCATCCCAGAGTGGGTTGCATGCAAGCTCCACGTGGACATGTTTATTATCCCTGTCAACTATTTGAATTTCATATCTGCCTGTTAATCCCTTTTTCCTTTCCAAAGTCTGTTCCTGTATAATCTTAAAACTCTCTTGTGTGGAAATATGCTTAAGGTTTTTTTGTAATATTTCATAATTGGAATACCCAATCATTTTACAAAATGCCTGGTTGGTGTATGTAAAATTTTCAAATCCATCCACAGCAAAAACACCTTCTGCAATATTTTCCGCAATTGTTCTATACTTATGTTCACTTGCTTCAAGCTTTCTTCGATATTGTCTATTTTCTTCATTTAACCGTTTATTCTCAAGAACCTGCTTTATCACAAGACTTATTCTGTCAAAGTCTTGAATGGGTTTTTGGATATAATCTTTTGCTCCCATGCGAAGTGCTTTGATTATATCTTCTTCTTTGCCTGCTCCAGATACTACAATCATCGGTGTTTTGGGATTTTCTTTATGGATGGCCTGCATAACAGCAATGCCATCTTTTTTTGGCATTCTCAAATCTGTAATAACCACATCAATTTTGTTGTTAAAAAAGATATCAAGACCTTTTTCTCCGTCAGGAGCTGTAAAAACAGCATAGCCGTCATCCTGGAAAAAATCTTCCAGGCTGTTGCGTACCTGGTTTTCATCATCAATGATTAATATGGTTTTTTTAG
>CAZYDL010000372.1:0-3229 GCA_964646305.1 uncultured Desulfobacula sp.
GTCCTGGGTAAAGGTTTTTCTAAACGAAAAATATATTAATTTTTATTGACCTTAACCTAATAATCCATTAAAATTATTTTAAAAAGATATATTGTTACGCTTATTTACATTAATATGAGGATAAGTATATGAATAAATTTTCAGCAGTATCAATTTTTTTCTCAATTTTATTATTATTTCTTTTTACCCCTTTTAATTATGCCCATGCCCAGGAACGTTTTATTGACAATGCCGATGGTACAATAACAGATACAATGTTAAATCTTATGTGGGCTAAAACAGACAACCAGGGAAATATTAACTGGAGACAGGCTCAAAAATGGGTGAAATATACTTTTCCATACACACTGCCAAATAGCTATGATAACTGGCGATTACCCACTGTTGATGAACTAAAAACGCTTTATGACAAAAATAATAGCTATGAAACAAACTGCGGTCAGGAAGTAAAAATCAACTTATTATTTGAACTTACCTGTGGATGGCTCTGGGCATCTGAACTTAAAGCTATTTCTGCAAGGCTTTTCAATTTTCACCGGGGATATTCCTACACTGACAGAATTTCAAAGTATAAGGCATACAGAGTTCTGCCCGTACGTAATCTAGACTAACTGCCATGGGCAGCTTTGGTTTTCACCAGGATTTGCCCCACCTTGTCCTGGTTTCTGACCTTCAGTTTAAAGGGCAGAAACCAAAACGAATACAGGTTTTAAGCTTGTACTTTCATATAAATCAAAGCATGGATTTTAAAACAGGTGGTTGCCTTAAGCCTCTCTTAGCATTCTGAATTTTTGAGAAACAAAAGCTGTTCCAAAAAAGACAAACCCAAGTGGAAAAAGATAATATTTATGGGCTTGCTCAATATCCAATAATGATGCAATGGCACCCGGGTGAAACAAGACAAAGGCGCCCGCAAGAAACAGTGGAATTTCATACCATTTTATCCTGATCAAAAACCAGCCCTGGGCACAGCATTCAAAACACGACATTCCCACCAGAGCCATGAAAAATATTAATAGCGCCTGGGGCCATGAATTGATATTATGCAGGATCAGGTCTGGATTCACAACAAACATAAATGCTATTACCGAAGTTCTGATATCATATAAAAATCCCTGAATACCTGTGGGGATTGGTTTGGATTCTGCAATGGCCGAGGCTGCATATGCAGCTAGCCCAACAGGTGGTGTATCATCGGCAAGAATGCCAAAATAAAAACAAAAAAGGTGGGCAGCCATTATTGGTATGGCATATCCATAGCTTCCTCCCACAGTCACAATAATGGGTGCAGTCAAAGAAGCCATTACAATATATGTGGCAGTTGTGGGCAGCCCCATTCCGATGAGAAGGCTTGCCAGGGCTGTTATCAAAAGCAGTAAAAAAAGGTTCCCACGGGAAAGATATTCAACAACATCTGAAATCATACCGCCAATTCCCATATTTACAATACCCACAATTATCCCGGCAGCTGCACAGGCAAGGGCCACAGACATCATATTTTTTGAACCCTTGGCCAAACCGTCAAATATGATTTTAAAACCTTGTTTTACAGCCCAGAGAATACTTTTTTCTTCTTTAAACGAGCGCCTGATTTCCTGATAAAAAATAACAACAAAAATTAAAAGAACGGCTTTATAGGCTGCAAGCCCAGGCGTATGCCTTTTGTAGATCAGTTCATATAGAAGAACTCCTATGGGGATAAGATAGTGTAATCCTGATTTTAAAGTATTAAGAAAATTGGGAATATCTTTTGGGGCAAGACCTTTTATCCCAAGTTTGGAAGCTTCAAGATGAGTAATACAGAAAAGCCCGAAATATGAAACAAAAGCTGGTATGGCTGCAGCTTTAACAACTGCAAGATATGGCACATTAACATATTCTGCAATTATAAAAGCTGCAGCTCCCATAATGGGCGGCATAAGCTGGCCATCAGTGCTTGAAGCAACTTCTATTGCTGCAGCTTTTTTTGCAGGATACCCGATTTTTTTCATTAAAGGGATGGTAAAAGGACCTGTGGTAACAATATTGGCAATACTGGAACCTGAAATAAGTCCTGTCGCACCGCTTGCCACAACAGCAGCTTTGGCAGCACCCCCTTTGTATTTGCCAAGAAAAGAGAGGGCAAGGTTTGTAAAAAACAGTCCTGCACCTGCCTTGTCCAACAGAGCACCAAGAAGCACAAAAAGAAATACAATTGAGGAAGAGACACCAAGGGGAATGCCATAAATACCCTCTGTAGAAAGGGTTATATTACTCAGATATTTTGTCAGGGAGACTCCTTTAAATGCCATGAAATCAGGCATATACGGTCCGAAAAAAGCATATGTTGTAAAAGCCATGGCAATGATAGTCAGAGCAGGCCCTATGATTCTTCTGGCAGCCTCTAGAAGCAGTACTACAAGCAAAACACCAAAGATTAAATCTCTTGGCAAAGGCGTGCCAAGGCGCATACCAATCCCTTCATAATCAACGGCAAGATAGAGTGCTGCACAAGCTGCTGTAATGGCAAGAATATAATCTATGACAGGTATATGGGTTGTGGCAGATAAAAAACGTAATTTTTTTAGAGGTTTTTTAATAAAAGGGTTGGTCAAAAACAGAAGTGATATTGCAAATGCAAGGTGGATTGCCCTTTCATAGGTGGAGTTTATCAGGATAAGATCAGCAAGGGCAAGCTGGAACAATGCCCATGATATTGCAATGGAATAAACCATCCAGTGCTCAAATTTACCCAGAGTCCTGATCTCACCAGTCTCTTTTTTCAGGATATCCTGAGCCGATTGTTTTGATTCATGACCGAACATAAAAACCCTCTTTTTTAAAATTTAAAAAAAAGTAATGATCGAAAAAATATATGTTTTTTTACCTTACAGTAGATAACCCGGGAATTTCAATAGCAAATTCAATCAATATAAATTATTTATATGAAAGAACAAGTCAAAACAGGCACTTTTCCTATGCTGCCAAACAATAAAGATCGCAGGAGACAGGCGCCTTGCTTTCTTGACTATTCTTGTTAAAAATCTTATATTATAAATTAGGATATCTCATTTGGGAATAAACATAAAACGAAAGAGAGGTCCTGTTATGAAACGATGCAAATCATGTGGACTAATTATCTCTCAAAAAATTTCAACATGTCCTGCCTGTGGCAGTAACATCTTAGACGGCATACAATATATTGATGGTTACAGAATTAAAACCATTATCCATGAGGGTCATTCCACTC